>NZ_JALIHH010000006.1:0-155390 GCF_022869435.1 Aeromonas sp. LsrichE-8G | reverse complement strand
GCATCTTCCATCGCGCCATCGCTCAGGTTGTACCAATGCTGCATGCAGTGAATGCGTAGCATGGTTTCCAGCGGATAAGGTCGCCGGCCATTACCAGCCTTGGGATAAAACGGCTCGATGACTTCCACCATGTTTTGCCATGGCAGGATCTGCTCCATGCGGGACAAGAAAATCTCTTTTCTGGTCTGACGGTGCTTACTGCTGAATTCACTGTCGGCGAAGGTAAGTTGATGACTCATGATGAACCCTGCTCCATGGCTCCAGATGACAAACATGATCTCATATCAGGGACTTGTTCGCACCTTCCATAGATGAGATTTTTACTCTTGCTGACAAATTGCTTTCTACAACTGCTGTCTACGAATAACCATTCCTTAGGGGGAGCGTCCTCCCCCCTTTTTTCTACGATGACCTAGCGCCCGCCTGCCACATCGATAAAGGTGCCGGTGGCATAGGAGGCCTCGTCCGACAGCAGCCAGGCGATGGCGGTCGCCACCTCACGGGGTTCGCCGCCCCGTTGCAGCGGAATGGCCCCCTTGATCCTGTCCACCCGGCCGGGCTCGCCGCCGTCGGCATGCATCTCGGTGTAGATGAAACCCGGACGCACCCCGTTGACCCGGATCCCCTGAGCCGCCAGCTCCAGCGACAAGCCTCTGGTCAGCACGTCGACGGCCCCCTTGGCGGCGGCATAATCCACGTACTCCCCGGGGGAGCCCAGCCTGGCAGCGGCGGAAGAGACGTTGACGATGGCGCCCCCCGCCGTCATGCGGCGCACTGCCTCGCGGCAGCAGAGAAAGCAGCTGGTGACATTGGTGGTCAGGGTCTGGTTGATGCGCTCGGCGCTCATCTCCAGTACCCGCATCTGGGGCTGCAACCTGCCGGCGTTGTTCACCAGGTGGGTAACGGGGCCGAGCCGCGCGTCCATCTCCTCGAACAGGCGCACCACCTCGGCCTCCACGCTGACATCGGCCTGCACCGCGATGCACTCGACCGGATGGGTGGCCAGAATCTCAGCCACCACCGCCTCGGCGGACGCCTTGTCCTGACGATAGTTGAGACAGAGATGGTAACCCTGCGCCGCCAGATAGCGGGCCGTCGCGGCCCCGATACCTCTGCCACCGCCGGTGATCAGCACCCGTTTGTTCATGAACCCTCCCGGTTCCCGGTTTCGATGACTGCTTCGCATAGTACCTCATGTTGGCGACCACACCTCGTCCCGTGACGCCCGGCACAACAACAAAGAGCCCGCACGGGGCGGGCTCTTGATGGCAATAACGGGAGGTTGGCTATTTGAACAGACCCTTGAGCAGCTGGTCCGCCACCCCCTTCACCCCTTCGTTGTCGGCCTTGTCACCCAGCAGCTTCTTGAGACCGCGCTCGGCCTCCTTGCGGGCCTTCTCCTCCAGCACCTTGTTGTTGCTGAGCAAGGCCTTCACGTCGAGCTTGTAGCTCGGCGCCTGCCAGTGGCCGCCGATGCGCACCGGTATGGTGATGTCCTTGAGCTCATCCACCGTCTTGCCCCCCTGCCCCTTGCTGCTCTCCACCACGGAGGTGAGGAACAGGAAGTCGAGGGTCTCCGGCACCAGGGCGGTCTGGCCCTGCCCCTTCACCCGCAGGGCGGGGGCAAAGAGCTGGATGTCATCGCTCCTGGCAACCCCGTTGGCAATCTGGAAGCTGGCGGTGAGGGCGCTGAAGTCGGTCTTGCGCACCTCCTTCACCTGATCCGCCCCCTTGCCGGTCAGGGTGGCCCGCGCCTCGCGGATCATCTCCGCCAAGTTGATGCCGTGCAGGGCGCCATCGCTCAACTTGAGGTTCACCTTGCCCTGCATCCGGCTGCGCAGCGCCTGCTCGGAGAGTCCTGAGCCCTGCACCTGCACCTCCAGATCCCCTTTGCCTTCCAGCAGGTCGGTCTGGGCCAGGATCTGCAGCAGGGGCCGCACATCGACTCCCTGCACCCGCTTGCTGGCCTGATAGCGGGCGGGTTGCTGACGGGCATCGAGCAGACCGCTGGCGGTCACCTTGCCGCCGGCCACCCCGGCACTGAACTGCTTGAGGGTGAGCTGACCACCGGCCAGGGCCAGTTGCAGATCGACGGCGCTCAGATCCAGCCCCTTGAGGCGCAGGCTACCCAGTTGCAGGCGGCCAGCCAGGTCCACCGACTTGAGGGCGGTCAGATCCGGTTCGGCCGTGGAGAGCGCCCTGTTGGCGGGCACGGCGGTCTGTGCCGGCGTTCCGGCCGGTGCAGCCGCTCCCGAGGTGGCGGCCACAGGTGCAGCCTTGGCCGGTTGACCGAGCCAGCCGTCGAGATCCAGCTTCTCCCCCTTGAGGTCAAACCCTACCCTGGGCACGGCGCCAAGCTGCACGCTGCCGTTGCCGCTCAGCAGAGCATCATCCACCCCCATCACCAGGTTGCTGAGGGTGACGGCCTGCTTGTCCAGCTCGGCGCGGGCAAAGCCCGCCAGCTTCACCTGCATCTGCGGACGTGGCAGGGCATCGCCGCTGAGCTTGGCGGCCAGCACGGCATCCGATATCTCCAGCAGTTGCCGGTTCTCATCGAGGCGCGCCTTGAGGGTCCCCTCCAGGGTGCCGGCCAGGGTCGGCTTGTCCGCTGCCCCCTGTGCCCCTTGCAGACTGAGGGTGAGGCTGCTCCACTGCCCCAGCGCCAGCCGATCGGCCTTGAGGGAGAAGGCATCCAGCCGCTGGATCGGTTCGCTCAGGCTCCCCGCCAGTGCGACATCTTTCAGCTCGCTGCGGCTGGCATCGGACGCCAGCTTGAGCTGGGCCGACCCCTTGAGATCAAACGCCAGTTCACCCTGGGCACCCTTGGCGGCCAGGGTCACCGGTACCCACTCCCCCGGGGTCAACTGCCCCAGATCGAGATCCAGCCGGTCGAGCCGGGAGACGGTGCCGCTGCGATCGTCCCGCACCAGGGCGCTGGCATCCACCAGCGCGATGCCTTGCAGGCTGATCTGCCAGGGCTGCTCGTCACTGGCGGCAGGGGTCGTCGTTGCGGCAGGCTCGGAGGCCGCCTCCCCCTTGGGGTCGGCGGAGGCCTGGAGCAGATCCCTCAGGTTGGAGCTGCCGTCAGCCCTGGTCTGGATAAACAGGTGGGCACCGCTCAGGGTCACCTTGCCTATCTCCAGCCGATGGGAGAGCAGCGGCAGCAGGCCCACCGAGGCCTCACCCTGCTCGAAGCGCACCAGGTCGGGTTCGGCAAAGCCGGCGGGGTTGCGCAGCGCCACCTTCTCGAGGGAGAGACCGAGGCTTGGCCAGAAGCGCCAGCCTATCGCCCCCTCCATCACCAGCTCGCGGCCCGTGCTCTTGCGCACCTGTTCCGCCAGCTGGGGTTTGAACTGATTAGGATCGATGAGGGACACCAGGGCGGCGATGGCCACCACGGCGGCCAGCGCCAGTCCCAGCAGGATGTAGATGATCTTCTTCACGACGGACTCCTTGAATGCGGATCTTGTGGCTGACTATACCACCGGGGGGATAACAGATGGGGCCCGTCTGCCAAAACAAGCCCGCGGCGAGACAGGGATGGTCGCAGGTCGGCGTTCAAACGCGCGGCAATAAAAAGGGCCCCGCAGGGCCCTGATGATAGTGGATGGCTGACGCCCGTCTCGCTCGGATCAAGGCTGACGCGGCAGCTCCCGGTAGCCCATCTCGTACAGGGTGAAGGCATAGATGTCCGCGCTCTGCTCGATCAGTTTTGCCACCGGCGTCCCCGCCCCGTGCCCGGCATTGGTCTCGATGCGGATGAGCTGGGGATGGGGGCCGGCATTGTCGGCCTGCAGGGTGGCGGCAAACTTGAAGGAGTGGGCCGGCACCACCCGATCGTCGTGATCCGCCGTGGTCACCAGGGTCGAGGGGTAGCTGACCCCGGGCCGGACGTTGTGCAGGGGCGAGTAGCCCTTCAGGTAGTCGAACATCGCCTCGCTGTCGGCGCTGGTGCCGTAGTCATAGGCCCAGCCCGCCCCGGCGGTGAAGGTGTGGTAGCGCAGCATGTCGAGCACCCCCACCGCCGGCAGGGCGACCCGCATCAGATCCGGCCGCTGGGTCATCACGGCCCCCACCAGCAGACCGCCGTTGGAGCCACCTCGGATCGCCAGCCGATCGGTGCGGGTGTAGCCCTCGGCCTTGAGGTACTCGGCCGCCGCGATGAAATCGTCGAACACGTTCTGCTTGTTCTGCTGGGTGCCCGCCAGGTGCCAGGCCTGGCCGTACTCGCCGCCCCCGCGCAGGTTGGCCACCGCATAGACGCCCCCCAGATCCAGCCAGTTGGCTACCGACACGCTGAAGCTCGGGGTCAGGCTCACGTCGAAGCCGCCATAGCCGTAGAGGATCGTCGGGTTGCTGCCATCGAGTTTCAGCCCCTTGCGGTAGCTGATGATGAGCGGCACCCGGGTGCCGTCCTTGCTCTGGTAGAAGCGCTGCTCGGAAACGTAATCCTCCGGTTTGAACGGCGCCGCCGAGGCGCGATAGAGGCTGATGGCGCCGCTCTTGGGCTCGAACCGGTAGAGAGTCGGCGGCTGGGCATAGTGCTCGAAGCCGAAGTAGAGGGCGGGATCATCGTGCTTGCCGTTGAAGCCGCTGACGCTGCCAAGGCCGGGCAGCGCCACCTCGCGCACCCGCTTGCCTTCGTAGTCGAACTGCTCGACCCGGGCGGTGGCATCCACCATGTATTCGGCGAACAGATAGCCGCTGCCGCTGTGCACCGTCAGCACCTGCTGGCGCTCGGGGATGAGATCCCGCCAGCGGGCCGGACCCGGGTTGGCGGCATCCACCGTCACCAGCCGGCCATTGGGGGCGTCCCGGTTGGTCAGCAGGTAAAGGGTGCCGCCCTTGTTATCCACCAGGCTCACGTCCGCCTCCAGATCCCCCTGCACCGTCAGCAGCGGCGCGTTCTCCTGGCTCAGATCCTTCACATAGAGGCGGTTGCCTGAGGTGGAGTTCGCCGCCGAGATAAGCAGGAAGCGGTCATCTTCGGTGACGGTCGCCCCCACGTAACGGTGGTGCTGGGCCGGGATGGCGCCGAACACCAGCCGGTCATCCTCCTGCGCCGTGCCGAGCCGGTGGAAATAGACCTTGTGCTGATCGGTCCTGGCCGACAGCTCGCTGCCGTCGGGCTTGTCGTAGCTCGAGTAGAAGAAGCCCTCGTTGCCGAGCCAGCTGATGCCGCTGAACTTCACGTCCTTGAGGGGCGCTTCCAGCGGCTGCTTGCTCTCCACGTCCATCAAGTGGATCTCGCGCCAGTCGCTGCCGGCCAGCGACAATGAGTAGGCCAGGATGCGGCCGTCCCGGGAGAAGCTCAGCTGATCCAGCGCCGTGGTGCCGTCAGGGCTGAGGGTATTGGGATCGAGGAACACCTCGGCCGGCTTGCCCTCCTGCTGGCGCCACAGCACGTTCTGGTTCTGCAGGCCGTCGTTCTTGAAGAAGTAGTGGTAGCGCCCCTCGCGAAACGGCGCCCCCTCCTTGGCGTAGTTCCAGGACGCGGCGAGCTTCTCCTTGATGGCGGCGCGATACGGGATCTGCGCCAGGTAGTCACGGGTCACGGCGTTCTGGGCCTCGACCCAGGCCTCGGTCTCGGGGCTGCGGTCATCCTCCAGCCAGCGATAGGGGTCGGCCACGGCCTGGCCGAAGTAGTGATCCACCTGCTCACCCTGGCGGGTGACGGGGTAGTGAAGGCTCGCTTTCCCTGACATGGCATCCTCTTTGGTTGACTGACCGCTGCACGCACACAGCAGTGACAGGGCCAGCAGGCTGACAATGGCTCGCATCGAGGCGGCTCCCTGCAATTTCGGTGAAGCGGGCAGGGTAACAAAGAGTGCCGGATGGCCCAACCCCCCAGCGGGGTCGGCGTCGCCCTGCCGCCCCCCTTCATCTCGCAGGAGTCATATGACTTTTTTCGCTTAAGTTTGCCGCTTTATTTTGTTTGTTATCCGGCCCCTGGGTCACAGGATGGAATAAGAAACCAGCCAACGTGACACATTCAGGATAAAGCATGCCGTACAGCTACCTATCACATCTGCGGTGCAGCAAGACGGGCGAGATCCATGATGCCGATCAGCCCCAGCAACTGAGCCGGGTCGGTGCGCCACTGCTCGCCAGCTACGATCTCGAGGCCCTGAAGCAGGCCTGGCATCCGGCCGCCCTGCTGGGCCGTCCCGCCAGCCTGTGGCGTTATCACGAGCTGCTGCCGGTACGCGACCCCGCCCAGGTGGTCACCCTGGGGGAAGGCTTCACCCCCCTGCTGCCCCTGCCCACCCTGGGCAAGCAGATAGGCATCCCGGATCTCTGGATGAAGGATGAGAGCGTCATCCCCACCGGCTCCTTCAAGGCCCGTGGCGCCGCGGTCGGCGTCTCCCGCGCCCGGGAGCTCGGCGTCACCCACTTCGCCATGCCCACCAACGGCAACGCTGGTGCGGCCTGGGCGCTCTACGGCGCCCGCGCCGGGCTGCGCAGCACCATAGTCATGCCCCAGGCGGCCCCCGCCATCACCCGGCTGGAGACATCCTTGGCTGGCTCCCGCCTCTATCTGGTGGACGGCCTCATCAGCGACGCCGGTCGCCAGGTGGCCGAGGCGGTGGCCGAGCAGGGACTGTTCGATGCCTCCACCCTTAAGGAGCCCTATCGCATCGAGGGCAAGAAGACCATGGGGCTGGAGATCGCCGAGCAGCTCGGCTGGACCCTGCCGGACGTCATCCTCTACCCCACAGGTGGCGGAGTCGGCCTCATCGGTATCTACAAGGCGCTGCGGGAATTGCAGGAGCTGGGCTGGGTCAAGGGCGACCTGCCCCGGCTGGTGGCGGTGCAGGCGAGCGGCTGCGCCCCCATAGTCCAGGCCTGGCAACAGGGGGAGCGCGAGTCGCGCTTCTGGCCCGACTCCCAGACCCTGGCGTTCGGCATCAATGTGCCCAAGGCGCTGGGGGACTTTCTGGTGCTGGACGCCCTCTATCGCACCGAGGGCTGCGCCGTCGCGGTGGACGACAGGGCCATCCAGAGCGAGATCCGCCAGCTCGCCTCCCGGGAAGGCAGCTTCGTCTGCCCGGAAGGGGCGGCCGCCTTCGCCGCCGCCCGCCAGCTGCGAGAGTCGGGCTGGATCCAGGGGGGCGAGCGGGTGGTGGTGCTCAACACCGGCGCCGGCATCAAGTACCCGGACGCCATCACAGTGCTGCCCCAGCGGCTGCGCCGTGACGGGAGGATCCCGGCATGAGTTTCGACTGGTCCTTTGTCCTCACCACCCTGCCGGCCTTTGGCCAATCGGTCTGGGTCACCCTGCAACTCGGCGCCATCGTCATTGTCACCTCCCTCACCGTGGCCCTGCTCAACGTGACGCTGCAAAGCTTGCACAAGCCCTGGCTGAACCGGGTGATCCACGCCTATGTGGAGCTGGCCCGCAACACGCCGCTCCTGATCCAGCTGTTCTTTCTCTACTTCGGGCTGCCGGCGCTCGACCTGTCGCTGTCGGGCTTTGCCACTGCGGTGATCGCCATGACCTTCCTCGGCGGCGGCTACCTGACCGAGGCGCTGCGGGCCGGGGTGCAGGCGGTCCCCGCCAGTCAGCTGGAGGCGGGTCGGGCCATCGGCCTCTCCCGCTGGCAACTGCTGCGCCATGTGCAACTGCCCCAGGCCTGGCTCGCCAGCCTGCCGGCGCTGTTTGCCAACTTCATCTTCCTGCTCAAAGAGACCACGGTGGCCTCGGCGGTGGCGGTGCCCGAGCTCCTTTACACCACCAGGAACTACATCGCCCTCTACTACAAGACCTACGAGATGCTGGCGGTGCTGACCTTGATGTGCGTGTTGATCTTTCTGCCGCTCTCCTTGGCCCTGCGCGTCGTTGAAAGGAGGCTGCAGTATGGTCAGTTCGGTCACTGAATCGCTGATGCAGGCATCTATTTTCCTGCTGCCACCGTCACTCGCCACCAATGCAGAGGAAAGGAGGGATCAATATGGTCAGTCCGGTCACTGAATCGCTGATGCAGACGAGGATCCCGATGTGGGGACTTATCTTTCTGCCGCCGTCACTCGCCACCCATGCACAAAGAAGGAGGGATCACTATGGCCAGTCAGGTCACTGAGCAGTTGACGCAGGCGCTGCCGCTGCTGGCGGTGGGCGCGGGTCAGACCCTCGCCATCTCGCTGCTCGCCATCCTGTTCGCCACCCTGGGCGGGGTCGGTTACGGCGTGCTGGCCCAACAGGGGGGAAGGCTGACTCGGGGAGTGTTGCGGGTCTATCTGGAGCTGTTTCGGGTGGTGCCCGTGCTGGTCTGGCTCTACCTCTTCTTCTTCGGGCTGCCGATCTTCTTTGGCGTAGACATCCCGGCCTTCTGGTGCGCCGTGCTGGTGCTGGCCCTGTGGGGGGCCAGCGAGGTGGGCGAAGTGGTGCGCGGCGGCCTGGGATCCCTCGCCCGCGGTCAGCAGGAGGCCGGCCTGGCGCTCGGGCTCTCCCGCTGGCAGCTCTATCGCCACGTGCTGCTGCCCCAGGCGCTGCAACGGCTGACGCCACCGACCATCAACATCTACACCCGCATCATCAAGACCAGCTCGCTGGCGGTGCTGATCGGGGTGGTGGAGGTGATCAAGGTGGGCCAGCAAATCATCGAGCGCACCTATGGCTCGCTGCTTATCTACGGTCTGCTGTTCCTGTTCTTTTTTCTGGTCTGCTATCCGCTCTCGCTCACCTCGCGCCGGCTGGAGCAACAATGGGGTAATGCGGTATGACACCTCTGCTTGAGCTCAATGCTGTCAGCAAACAATTCGGCCAAAACCGGGTACTGGATGAGGTCAGCCTCACGGTGAACCCCGGGGAAGTGATCGTCATCCTGGGGCCGAGCGGCTGCGGCAAGAGCACCTTGCTGCGCACCCTGAACGGGCTCGAACCCATTCAGGGGGGCGACATTCGCTTCGATGGAGAGCGACTGGATGCCAGCACCGACTGGCAGCGGCTGCGCCAGCGGATCGGCATGGTGTTCCAGAGCTATCACCTCTTCCCCAACCTGACGGTGCTGGAGAACGTGCTGCTCGGCCCTCTGCAAGTACAGAAGCGGGAGCGGCAGGAGGCCCTGCTGCAGGCGGAGCAGCTGCTGACCCGCATTGGCCTGTGGGAGCGGCGCCACGACTATCCGCGCCAGCTCTCCGGCGGCCAGCAGCAGCGCATCGCCATCGTGCGGGCCCTGTGCATGAACCCGCAGGTGATGCTGTTTGACGAGGTGACCGCTGCGCTGGATCCCGAGATGGTGCAGGAGGTGCTGGAGGTTATCCGCGATCTCGCCGGCAGCGGCATGACCCTGCTCATCGTCACCCACGAGCTGGCGTTCGCCCAGGCGGTGGCGGATCGCATCGTCTTCATGGACGGCGGCCACATCCTGGAGCAGGCCGCCCCCCATCAATTTTTCGACAATCCCAGGAGCCAGCGTGCCCGTCAGTTCCTCGCCAAGTTTTCTTATACAACTGTCAGCAAACGAAAGGAGTCAGCATGAAGATAATTACCTCGGTCCTGTTTAGCGCCCTCATCGGCCTGGGCCTCGCCAGCGGCGCCGCCCAGGCAGAAGACGGTTCCCTCGCCAAGATCAAGGCGCGGGACAAGCTTATCGTCGGCGTCTTCACCGACAAGCCGCCGTTTGGCTATGTGGACGAGAAGGGCAACTACGTCGGCTTTGACACCGATCTCGGCCGCCGCTTCGCCAAGGATCTGCTGGGGGACGAGAACAAGGTCGAGTTCGTGGCGGTGGAGCCCGCCAGTCGCATCCCCTTCCTGCAGAGCGACAAGGTGGATCTGATCCTCGCCAACATGACGGTGACCCCGGAGCGGCGGCAGGTGGTGGACTTCACCAACCCGAACCTCAAGGTCGCGGTGCAGGTGCTGGTGCCGGAAGGCAGCGACGCCAAGAAGTTCGACGATCTGGCCAGCAAGCGGCTTATCGTCACCACCGGTACCACGGCCGACATCTGGCTGACCCGCAACCACCCGGACTGGAAGGTGCTCAAGTTCGAGAAGAACACCGAATCCCTGCAGGCCCTGGCCCAGGGCCGCGGCGATGCCTATGCCCAGGACAACCTGGTCTTGTTCAGCTGGGCCAAGGAGAACCCGGGCTATCGGGTACTGCCCGAGAAGCTGGGCTCGGAAGACCCCATCGCCCCGGCGGTGAAGAAGGGCAATATCGAGCTGCGTGACTGGGTCAACGACCGTCTCGCCAAGCTGGGGGAAGAGAAGTACCTGCTGAAACTCTACGACCAGTATGTGCGCGACAAGCTTAGCGCCGATACCGATCCCAACGACGTGATAGTGGAAGGAGGCAAGTGGCAGGGTTGAGCCCTGCCCCCACAGCAGTGCTGAGTGTGAAGTGTGTGATCTTTGGTTCCGTTGGTCTGCAAACCGCAAGGTTTGACCTTTCCAGGCGCCCCCTCCAGGTGGCGCCTTTTTTTGTTTGCAAGACCCCGGCAGGCGGGACACCCGCTCTGTGAGCCAGCTCCCCCTGCCCCGGGATGCCCTGTGCCATCCTCACTGAAACGGCAACGGGAGGAGAAACCCATGTGGATAGAGGCCGAGCCCGTCTACGGCGCCCTGGTGTCCCTGGCCATCGGGCTCATCATCGGGCTGGAGCGGGGCTGGCAGGTGCGCCAGCTCGGAGACAACCAGCGCATCGCCGGGATGCGCACCTATGGCCTCATCGGTCTGCTCGGCGGGGTCTGCGCCCTGCTGCTGCCAACCCTGGGGCCCTGGCTGGCCCTGCTCGGTCTGCTGACCGTGGTGACGGGGTGCGGCCTCTCGGTCTGGCTGGCCCAGCGCTGGCAGGGGGAGTTCGGCCTCACCAGCTCGGTAGCCATGGTGCTCACCTACCTGCTGGGGCTGATGTCGGTGCTGCAGAGCCCGAGCGAGGCGGTGGCCTGCGCCGTGCTGGCGGCCCTCCTGATGGGGCTCAAGGGCAAGATCCAGCAGGGGATGCTGTTCTTGAGCGAAATGGAGTTTCACGCCACCCTGCGTTTTCTGCTTATCTCCCTGGTGCTGCTGCCGGTGCTCCCCGATACCGAGATGGGTCCCCTCAATGCCTTCAATCCCTTCAAGATCTGGCTCATGGTGGTGGTGATCGCCGGCATCTCGTTCTGTGGTCACTTCGCGGTGCGCCTGCTCGGCACCCGCTCCGGGCTGGTGCTCACCAGCATGCTGGCGGGGCTCGCCTCCTCCACCGCCCTCACCCTGCAATTTGCCCGCCTCAACAAGGAGCAGGGAGGGCTGGAGCGGCTGCTGGCCACCGGCATTCTGCTGGCGGGAGCCACCATGTGGCTCAGGCTGCTGGCACTGGTGCTGATCATCCACGGAGAGCTGGCGCTGCGTCTGGCCGCCCCCCTGCTGCTACTGGCAGCCATCGTCTACGGCTTTGCCTTCTGGTTCTGGCGCCAGCGGGAAGAGATGCCGGACGGCCCGGTACAGCCCGAAACCCGCAACCCGCTGGATCTCGCCACCGCCATCAAGTTCGGTCTGCTGCTCGCCCTCATCGGCTTCATGGCCACCCTGCTGCAAAGCAAGGTGGGCAACTCCGGGGTCTATCTGCTGTCGCTGGTCTCCGGCATCACGGACGTGGACGCCATCACCCTCTCCCTCTCCCAGCTCGCCCAGAAGGAGCTGTCCCTGGAGGTAGCCGCCAGGGGCATACTGCTCGCCGGGCTGGTCAACTCCCTGGTGAAAGGGGTGCTGGCACTGGTGATTGGCGGACGCAGCCTGGGGCGGCGGGTCTTGCTCCCCTACCTCGTCTCCATCCTGCTCATCCTGCCCCTTGTCCTGATGACATGATGACGGGGATCACCTGACGGGCCCGGCACTCTGACACCCCCTCCCCTTGTCGCGTATACTGCCCCCTCTTGCAGCAGGAGGAGATGACCATGGCAAGCGACTGGGACAAGGTATTGGCTGGGGGCGCCCTGGACAGCCAGAGCGAGGAGATAGCGAACGACCGCATTCGCGGCCAGGCGCTGCTGAGCCGGCTCAACGCCTCACCGGCGGGGGATCACGTCCTGCGCCAGCAGATCTGCCGCGACCTCTTCGCCCACTGCCCCGACTCCTGCTGGATCAGCACCCCCTTCACCTGCGAATTCGGCCGCAACATCCACATCGGCGAGAAGACCTTCTTCAACTTCAACGTCACCATACTCGACGTGGGCGAGGTGCACATCGGCAACCATGTGCTGCTGGCCCCCAACGTGCAGATCTACACCGCCACCCACACCATGGATCATCTGGAGCGACGCAACTGGACCGCCTACAACAAACCGGTGCGGATCGGCGATGACTGCTGGATTGGCGGCGGAGCCATCATCTGCCCAGGCGTCACCATAGGGCCGCGCTCCATCATAGGGGCCGGCGCCGTGGTGACCCGGGACATCCCGGCGGACTCCTTGGCGGTGGGCAATCCGGCACGGGTGATCCGCACGCTACACCCGGGCGAGACCCGGGATCAGGCGTGCCTGTCATGATGGCTCTTGCCCTGCTGCCCCTGGCCTGGGCAGGCTGGCTCGGCGCGCACGATGCCAACTGGTGGCCGCTAGCCCTGATCCTGCTGATGAGCCTGCTGACCCTGGCCGTCTACGCCTGGGACAAACGCCAGGCCATTCGTGGTGGCTGGCGCGTGCCCGAGGCCCGCCTGCACCTGCTTGAGCTGTGCGGCGGCTGGCCTGGCGCCCTGGTCGCCCGCCAGTGGCTGCGCCACAAGACCCAGAAGGGGAGCTACCGCCTGCGGTTCTGGGCCATCGTCTGGGGGCAGTTGCTGCTGCTCGGGATCTGGCTCAGCTGGCCGCTCTGAACAACCAGGCAGGCATTGCCGCCCAAGGTCGGGTATGAGACAACGACAGCACGGGAGACAGATCCTCTCGTTCAAATATTGAAAGGAGTCATTCATGACCATGTGGACAGGTATCGTCCTGATCGTCTTTATCAGCGTGTCGTTCAGCTATCTCACCAAGCGCGCCCGCTACCAGATGGGGGATGCCCGCATTACCGACCGTCTTGGCAAGCAGGACATGATCATCAAGGAGTTGCAGGAGCGCATCGCCAATCTGGAGGCCATCGTCATCGAGGAGGAGAAACGCCGCCCGTTCAAGGAGCTCTGATCCGGCAAGCCGGGTGGCAAACCAACCAGCCCCCGGGCTGCAAGGGTTTGCCGCCGCCCCCGTTCGCACCCGCTCGCCCTCTGCCTGGCAAAACGAAATTTACAGCAGGATCAATCCCCTGCCATTTTTCGGCTGAATGATCGCCAAGCTGGCCCGTTCCCTGCTCCGTCATGACATCAGTCGTACGGAGAGTGACATCATGATCGCCATCGGCACCCTGCTTCCCCTCGCCTCCCTTGCCATCAAGCTCGGCAGCAAGCTGCTGGGCGACGGCACGCCGCCCGCCCAGACCGAGCCTGCCGTGCAGGAAGAGCACCTTGCCCCCACGGTGCAGAGCCTGTTCCAGCGCCTTGGCATCCAGGAGGCTGACAGCGAGCAGAACCGCCCTGCCATCAACCACTTCATGGGGGCGCTGATGCAGACCCTGGGCCAGGAATCCTCGGGCCAGTCGCTGCCCCAGGCCATCGATGCCGCCCGCATCCAGTTGGCAGACGGCACCCAGAGCACCCGCCTCGACGCGCTGCAGAGCGAGCTCGACACCCTCAAAGGCTCCCTTGGCAACAGCGACCTCAACCTCGATCAGCTGCTCTACGCCTTCAAGCAAACCCTGCCCAATGGCAAGGGGGAAGGTGTCGGCAAACTGCTCAATGCCAGCGCGTGAACGGGAGTGGAACCATGAAAAACGGCAACCTGGAGGTTGCCATTTTTGTCGGGCCGGATCCCATGATGCCACGCTAGGGCTGTGAAGGGGGCGGGTTCAGCATGGCGCCGGCCAGCGCGGTCTGCCCGCGATCCTGCAAGGTATTGGCCGCACCCAGGCGATCCGCTGTCTCCTTGTTCTGACCCAGCTTGAACTTGCCGACCAGCCGCTCAACCTCGATCTCTATGCCCACCACAGCCTGCACCATGGTCTCGAGATAGTCTCTCGGTGCATCCGCCATCTTCCAGGGAATGGACTCTCCCGCCTCGTGGGTACGGGTCAGGGTCGCGAGCAAGCGACGCACGAAGCGGGCATCGTCCCTCACCCGGATACGGCCATGGGCGTGTACCACGGCATAGTTCCAGGTGGGCACCTGCTGGTGATGCACCTGCTTGCCCGGATACCAGCTGGGGGAGATATAACCCTCGGCGGCCCGGAAGATCACCAGCACCTCGTCGCCGTCTTTCACCTCCTGCCAGAGCGGGTTGTTGCGGGCCACATGGGCCCGCAGCACACCGTGGGCCCCCTGCTCCCCATCGAACTCGAACGGCAGATGGTTGGCATCCAGCCCCCCTTCACCACAGGTGATCAGGGCCCCCAGAGGGTGCGCCTGCATCAGCTGGTGCAGCGCCTCGGGGTCGGTAACGGCGAAATGGGGTGGCAGGTACATGGGAACTCCTTGATCCGGTTGACGCGTCCATACGCATTGCAGCGGGATCATGCCCTGCCCGGCGCGGGCCGTCACCCCGAATGTGCCCACTGAGCCAGTTCATTGCCGCAGGTGCCGCAATTCCACATCATCATCCACAAACGCGATATAACACCCTATGTTCACGATGCGAATATCACCTTCACAGCCCAAGTGAATGGAAAAACAACATCAATGACAAAGATAATTCCGCTTTACCCCCCTCCCCCCTTCGCCAGATAGCCGATACGGTAGATCTCGCCCCCGCCAGGCAAGGGCGATGAGAGGGACAGGAGAAAATCCGCCTCCAGCCATTCCCATCGGGTGAGATCCCAGCCGCTCACCATGGCCTCGCCGTGCAGGTCGGCAAGCTCGCCGTGGGAAGTGACCTTGGTGCGCCGCAGCCTGGCCATGCAAGCCCCGTCGAGGGAGGCCGGATCCGGCGACCGCAGCAGATGCCAGGTCTCGATGCGGGGCCAGCCGAAATGCCGGGTGAGCGCCGCGAATCCCTCGCTTGCCAGGAATCGGTGCATCGCCTCGGCGCTGTGCCACACATAGAAGGGGGCATAGCGGTTCTCCTGCCCCGGCAGGGCCCCATCGTCCTGACGGCTGTAGAGATAGGCCTTGAACAACAGACCGGGAAAGCCGTCCAGTCTGGCGCCATTGCTGGCGATCCGCTGCTCGATCAGCGCCATGTCGTAGTCTGCGGGCAGGGTGAATCGGTAGTGCATGGCGATCATGAGGCCACCTCCTGTCTGAACATCCGGCCCTGGCCGAAACTCCACGCCTCGGCATCGTTCTGCTGGATCACCACCATGAGGTTGTCGGGATGGATCCCAAGCTCGGCCTCAAGGCGCTCGGCGAGACGTGCATAAAGCCGCTCCCTGGTCGCGGTGCTGCGCACCTTGCCCGCCAGGATCTGGAAGAGGATGAAACCCTGGTCCCGGCGGCCGGTCTGGTAGTGGGGGTCATAGATGAGCGCACTGGCAGGCAAGATCTCGAGGATCTGGAATTTATCCTTCGGCGGCACCTCGAACACCTCCACCAGGGTCTGGTGGTAGAGGGCGCTGAGTTGTTGCAGGTGTGCGTCGCTCATCCCCTCGCACAGGGTGATGCGGGTCAGCGGCATGGGGTCACCTCCTCGCGGGCGGGCAGATAGCCCACGGCCGTCACTGCGGCGGGCAAACCGGCGTAGAAGGCAAGATGGGTGAACAGCTCTTCCAGCTCATCCCGGGACAGGCCGTTTTGCCGGGCGAATGCAATATGCCAGGGCAGTTGTTGCACCCGGCCCAGTGACGCCAGGATGGCCAGGGTGATCAGGCTGCGCTCGCGGGCCGAGAGGGTGGGGCGCTGCCAGATATCGCCAAACAGCGTCTCTTCCGCCAGTCGGGCGAGTCGGGGGGCAAGCTGCGCCAGGGTGGCGCGATCGGGAACATCGGGTGTCATGGCAATCTCCTTGGTAGATGAAGCCACTCTCCCTCACTGCTACAATTTAAAAAATCGAAATATTTAAGACCAATCATCCCGATTATAAGGATAGTCATGTCACCCCTTCCCCCCAGTCTGGATCTCGATGCCCTGCGCAGCTACGTGCTGGGGCTGGAGTGCGGCAGCTTTGCGCTGGCGGCGCAGCGGCTGTGCCGCTCCACCTCGGCGGTCAGTGCCCAGTTGAAAAAACTCGAACAGCAGTGCGGCACCGTTCTGGTCATGAAGCAGGGACGTCACCTGGTGCCGACGGCCAGCGGTGAGCGCCTGCTGGGCTACGCCAAGCGGCTGCTGGAGCTCAATGACGAAGCCGTGCTCGCCCTCAAAGGGGAATTGCTGCAAGGGGAGATCCGGCTCGGGGTGCAGGAGGACTTCGGTGAATCTTTGCTCCCCGCCGTGCTGGGACCCCTCTGTCGCCAGCACCCGGCCCTGCGCATGACGACCCGCATCGATCGCAACGGGGCCCTGGTGCAGGGGATCAGGGAGGGCACCCTCGACATGGCCCTCGCCTGGCAGCCACAGGGAGAGCGGGAGGATCTTCCCCTCATCGAGGTGGTGCAACTGGCCTGGATTGCCCACCCCGAGTGGGACCCCGCCCCTTTGCTCGCGCGCGGGGAGCCCCTGCCCCTGGTGCTCTTCGATGCCCCCTGCCTGATGCGGGCACGGGCCATCCGCGCCCTCGACGATGCCGGGATCCCCTGGCGGATCGCCTTCACCAGCCAGAGCCTGGGTGGGATCTGGGCCGCCGTACAGGCCGGGCTCGGGATCACGGTGCGTTCCGCCATCGGCATGCCGGCCAGTCTCGCCACCCTCGGCGGCGTGCTGCCCTCACCGGGCACCCTGGGGGTGGTGCTGCTCACTGCCTGCCATGAAACCGACGAGGCCAGGAGCCAGTTGCAACGACTGCTCACGGACGCCGTGCATCATGCCAGCGCCTGGTCAACGCGCCCCACGGCGCCGAGGCGTACCCATAAAAAAACGGCAACCCTGGGGTTGCCGTTCTGCCTTCTTGTTCCCATGGCGAGCCGCTTGGCTTAACCCGCCCGTTTGGCCAGCCAGGCCTCGGCGGCGGTGAGGGCTGCCTCTATCTGCTCGCGAGCGACGCCTCCCTTGGCAACCCGCTTGGCCAGAGTCGCTTCCAGCTCCAGGTTCGGGTAAACATCCTCCCCCACCACGGGGCTGAAGCGCTGGAACTCGGGGAGGGAGAGTTCTTCCAGGGGCTTTTTCACCTGGATCGCATAGACCACGGTCTCGCCGACGATATGGTGCGCCTCACGGAACGGAATCCCCTTGGCCACCAGATAGTCCGCCAGCTCGGTGGCGTTGGCGTAGCCGCCCTGGGCCGCTGCCATGGTGCGCTCGCCATTGACCTTCAGATCGATGAGCACCAGCGCCGCCATGTCGAGGCAGTCGTGCCAGGTATCGAGGGCGTCGAACAGCCCCTCTTTGTCTTCCTGCATGTCCTTGTTGTAGGCCAGCGGCAGCGCCTTGAGGCTCATCAGCATGCCCATCTGGGCACCGACCACCCGGCCGGTCTTGCCACGAATGAGCTCCAGCGCGTCCGGGTTCTTCTTCTGCGGCATCAGCGACGAGCCGGAAGTGACGGCGTCAGACAGCTCGACAAAGCCCGCCTCGCCGGTGTTGTAGAAGATGAGGTCTTCGGCAAAGCGCGACAGGTGGGTCATGGAGAGGGACGCCACGTGCATCAGCTCCACCACGTGATCCCGGTCGGAGACCGAATCCAGGCTGTTGCGGGTGGCGCCGCTAAAGCCCATGTCGAGCGCCAGCGCCTCCCGGTCGATGGCATAGGCGGTGCCCGCCAGGGCGCCGCAGCCAAGCGGGCTGGTGTCGAGGCGCTTGAGGGCATCCTGCAGACGGGAATGGTCCCGCTCCAGCATCTCCACATAGGCCAGGGCCCAGTGGGCGTAAGTGACCGGCTGGGCACGCTGCAGGTGGGTGTAACCCGGCAGTACCGCGGCCTGGTTGGCACGGGCGGAGGCCACCAGCCCCTGTTGCAGGGCGGTGATGGAACCGAGCAGCAGCTCGCCCTGTGCCTTGCACCAGAGTTTGAGGTCGGTGGCGACCTGATCGTTGCGCGAGCGACCGGTGTGCAGCTTCTTGCCAAGGGCGCCGACGGCGTCGATGAGCTGGCTCTCGACCCAGGAGTGGATGTCTTCGGCGTCCGAGTTCAGGATCTGCTGGGGATCCTGCTGCACGGAGGCGAGCAGCACTTCCATCGCCTGCTGCAACTTGACCTGCTCACCCTCGGTCAACACGCCCACCTTGACCAGCGCTTTGGCCCAGGCCATGGAGCCCTGAATATCCTGCTCCGCCAGCCGGTAATCGAACCGCAGCGAATCGTTGAACTGCTTGAACCGGCTATCGGCTCCCTGACTGAAGCGTCCACCCCAAAGTGCCATACTGCTCTCCTTGAATGCGTTGTCGGCGGCGCCTTGCGCCGTCGAACTTGAAATCTTGCCCTGTTTTTCTGCGAGCCTGTTATCTCACAGAAGCGCCCAGGGCGCAGCCGCTCTTGTCACACCCGATGAGGATGGCAAAGGGCCTCTCTGCCTGTAAAAGAGGGGGCCATGCCCCCTCGTATCAACGGGTGATAGCGCTTGCTTAGCCGTGGGTATGGTCGCCACCGATGGCTTGATGCTGCTCTTTCATGGCGCGGATCCGGCTCGCCAGGGTGTAGAGACGGATGAAGCCTTCGGCATGGCTCTGGTCGTACACTTCGTCGGCACCGAAGGTGGCGAAGTCTTCGGAGTAGAGGCTGTTCGGCGACTTCTTCTGCACCGCGGTGACCTGACCCTTGTACATCTTCAGCACCACTTCACCGTCGAGCTCCTCGGCGATGGCGTTGGCGGAGGCGACAATGGCCTTGCACAGCGGGGTGAACCAGCGACCGTCATACACCAGGTGGGAGAACTCGGCGCCGAGTTTTTCCCGCCAGGCGCGGGTCGGTCTGTCCAGTACCAGCTCTTCCACGGCGCGCAGTGCGGCAACCATCACGGTACCACCCGGGGTCTCGTAGCAGCCACGGGACTTCATGCCCACCATCCGGTTCTCGGTGATGTCGATCCGGCCCACGCCGTGCTTGCCGGCACGCTCGTTCAGGGTGGTCAGGATCTGGTGCGGGCTGAGCGGCTGATCGTCAACGGCCACCACTTCGCCCTTGGCCACGGTCAGCTTGACGTATTCCGGCTCGTTCGGGGCATCCTCTGCAGAGACTGTCCACTGCCAGACCGCTTCGGACGGCTCGTTCCAGGTGCTCTCCAGCTCGCCACCCTCGGTGGAGATGTGCCAGGCGTTGGCGTCGCGGCTGTAGATCTTCTTCAGGGTCGCCTTGCAGGGGATGTTGCGGGCTTCCAGATAGGCCAGCAGATCTTCCCGGGAGCGCATGTCCCACAACCGCCACGGGGCGATCACTTTCAGCTGGGGCGCCAGAGCAGCTACCGCCCCTTCGAACCGCACCTGGTCGTTGCCCTTGCCGGTGCAACCGTGGGAGATGGCATCAGCCCCTTCCGCCAGGGCAGCCTCGACCATCGCCTTGGCGATCACCGGACGGGCCATGGAGGTACCCAGCAGGTAGGTGCCTTCATAGACGGCGCCGGTCTTCAGGGTCGGGTAGACGTACTCTTTGACGAACTCTTCCCGCAGATCCTTGACGATGCACTTGACCGCGCCGGAGGCGATGGCCTTCTGCTCGATCCCTTCCAGATCGTCACGCTCCTGACCGACGTCGGCGACGAAGGCGATGATTTCAGCGTCATAGTGCTCCTTCAGCCAGGGAATGATGGCCGAGGTATCCAGTCCGCCCGAGTAAGCCAGTACGATCTTGTTGATTCCGCTCATTTACTTCTCTCCGTGATGATTCGATAAAAAGGGGTGATTCCGGGTCGGTTGCCGGATTACTTCTGGCCCTGTCCGAACAGGGTCAGCAGCACGGCGTTCTGAATATGCATCCGGTTTTCTGCCTCATCCATGATGAGGGAGGCTGGGCCGTCCATGACCTCCGAGGTGATCTCCAGCTCCCGGTGGGCCGGCTGGCAGTGCAGCACGTGCTGGATGCCGGTCCGATCGAGCAGGGCCTGGTTGATCTGATAAGGCATGAAGATATCTTTTACCTGCTCCATTGGTGTGTTGTCACCCATGGAAACCCAGGTATCGGTATAAACCACGTCAAAGCCTTCGATATCCGCGACATCATCGCTGATATGTATGGTCGCGCCAGATTGAGCTGCCAGCGCCTGGGCCTGCAGGAAGATCTGGGTATCCGGGCCATGACCTTTCGGGCAGACCAGGGTCACGTCGGTGCCGAGGGTCGCCCCCAGCAGCAGCAGGGAGTGGCTCACGTTGTTGCCATCGCCGAGATAGGCCAGCTTCACCTTGGACAGGTCGCTGTAGTGCTCGCTGATGGTCATGAAATCCGCCAGCCCCTGGCAGGGGTGGTAGAGGTTGCACAGGCTGTTGACCACAGGCACCGAGCCGAACTCGGCCAGCTCGACCAGGGTCTGGTGATCGAATACCCGGGCGACGATGGCGTCACACCAGCGGGACAGGTTGCTGGCGAAATCCTTCACCGACTCCCGCTTGCCGAGCGCCCCGTTCTGCTGATCCAGATAGACGCTGTGACCACCCAGTTTGGCGATGCCGATGTCGAAGGTGACCCGGGTACGCAGGGAGGGCTTCTCGAACAGGGTGACCACGCTCTTGCCCGCCAGGGCCTGGCTGTATTTCTTCGGATCGGCCTTGACCGCCTTGCCAAGCGCCAGCAGCGCCTCGATCTGGGCCTTGCTTAAATCACTGTCTTTCAGAAGATGTTGCATCGGATTGTCCTTTTCCCGGTGGAGATCAGAGGGTGACCTGGGTGCCGACAGCGCCGCCAGCCAGCAGCTTGAGCAGCTGATCCGGGTAGCGCCAGCTGGCGACACAGACCGGCTTGCCCAGGGTTTCGGCGGCGTGCAGGGCGGCTTTCACCTTGACCGCCATGCCGTCCGTGATAACCCCCTTCTCCATCAGGTCCAGCGCGCTCTGCTTGTCCAGTTGCGGCACCAGCTTGCCCTTGCCATCCAGAATGCCGCTCACATCCGACAGCATCACCAGATCGGCGCCCAGCGCCTCGGCAATGGCGGTGGCCGCCTGATCCGCATTGACGTTCATCATCTGTCCGTCGGCGGTAATGCCGATGGAGCTCACCACCGGCAGGAAGCCCTGCCCCAGGATGCCGGCCACCAGCGCCGGGTTGCCCGGCTTGCAGTCACCGACCGCACCGAGATCCGGATCGAGCTGGGTCACCTGGCACAGACCGCCGTCGGCGAGGCACAGACCCACAGCAGGAATGCCGGTGGAGATGGCCTTGGCCATCATCATCTTGTTGGCGGTCCCGGCCAGGGCACCGGCAATCACGGGGATCTGCTCGAACGGGGTCACCCGCAGGCCGTTCTTCTTGGTGGAGGTCATGCCCAGCCCCTTGAGCAGGTCGTCCACCAGGCAGCCACCACCGTGCACCAGCACCAGAGGACGGTGCTGATCATCCAGGAAGGTCTTCAGGGTGGCGAACAGGGCGGTCAGGGCCTCGTCGTTCTCGATCAGGGCACCACCCAACTTGATTACCAGCGTCTGCTTGTCCATCTTCTCGATCCTTTCTTAAAGCGTTAAATCAGGCCGGTGGCCGGTTCAAAACCAAACTTGATATTTATGCACTGCATGGCTTGCGAGGCGGCCCCCTTGAGCAGGTTGTCGATGGCAGAAACCACCACCAGCATGTTGCCCTGCTGCTGCCAGGCGATGTCGCAGTAGGGCGTGCTCGCCACGCCGCGGATGGAGGGCATCTGGCCGGTGAGGCGTACCAGCGGCTTGCCTTCGTAGGCCTTGAGGTAGGCCTGATCCACCTGGGTGTGCGTCACCCCTTCCGCCAGTTGCACATAGATGGTGGCCAGGATGCCCCGCACATAGTTGCCGAGGTGGGGCTGGAACAGCACCTCCTTGCCAAGGTGGTGGCTGATCTCCGGCTGGTGCCTGTGATTGAAGGTGCCGTAGGGATTGAGGCTCACTTCGCAGAAACTGGTGTTGATGGCGGCCTTGCGACCGGCCCCGGAGACGCCGGAAACCGCATTGATGATGGGCTGCCACCCCTGAGCAATCAGCCCGGCCTGTTGCAGCGGCTTGAGGGCGCACAGGGAGGCGGTCGGGTAGCATCCCGGCACAGCAATCAGCTGGGCGGCCTTGACGGCATCGGCATTCCACTCGGCCAGACCGTAAGCGGCCTGCTCCAGCCACTGCTCATTCTCGTGAGTGAAGCCGTAGAAGGAGGAGTAGAACTGCTGATCGTTGACCCGGAAGGCACCGGAGAGATCGAACACCGGCAACCCCTTGGCCAGGAACTTGGGCGCGAGTTCCGCACTCACCTCGTGAGCAGTGGCCAGCACCACCAGATCGGCCTGGGTCAGGATCCGGGTCATGCCGTCTTCGTCCAGGGGCAGCAGCGGCTGATCCAGCTTGCCCACCCATTGGGGATGCAGGGAAGAGAAGCGCTTGTGGGCGTCCTGGCTGCCGGCGGAAACATAGAGGCCGAATAGCTCGAGTTGTGGATGGTTCTGGACCAGAGCGGCCAGTTCGGCCCCCGCGTAGCCACTGGCACCGACGATAACGGTCTTAAGCATGTTTGAGTATTCCAAGTCTGGGTTCGAAATTCACAGCATGGTGCTGCGGTGCAAGGGGTCGGCTATCGCCCCTTTGATGCAACGAGTGCGGAGGGGCAATTCAGGCGGATATGCGTCGTCGGTTACAGATCAGGTGACAGAACATTAACTTTCCCTTACAACTAGAGGCCTTGTCGATGAGCACTCGAACAGAATATTCATGCACTCACTTTGCATTTGTATTTTCTAACAGAAACACTCCGGGGACGCAAGGAGGAGCTGATGGCCAAACTGGATTTTTTTTCACTTTATAAGAATATTATTGCGATTCCCTCTATCAGCAGCACGGATACTCGCTGGGATCAGAGCAATGAGGCGGTAATCCGGCTGCTGGCCGACTGGTTCGGCCAGCTTGGATTCCAGTGCGAGGTGACGGCCCTGCCGGATCTGCCGGGCAAGTTCAACCTGGTGGCAACCTATGGTCAGGGAGAAGGGGGGCTGCTGCTCGCAGGTCACACGGATACGGTTCCCTTCGATGAAGGAGCCTGGACAAAGGATCCCTTCAAGGTGACCGAAGAGGGCAACCGCCTGTACGGGCTCGGCACCATCGACATGAAGGGCTTCTTCGCCTTTATCGTGGAAGCGCTCAAGGAAGTCGACCTCAAGACCCTGAGCAAGCCGCTGCGCATCCTGGCCACCGCCGATGAAGAGACCACCATGGCCGGGGCCCGCGCCATCGCCGCCGCAGCCGAACTCAAACCCGACTACGCGGTGATCGGCGAACCCACCGGGCTGGTGCCCGTGGTGGCCCACAAGGGCCACATGTCGGAAGCCATTCGCATCACAGGCCGAAGCGGCCACAGTTCGGATCCCGCCAACGGCGTCAATGCCATGGAGATCATGCACAAGGCCATGGGTCAGGTGCTCAGGCTCCAGCAGGATTTGAAGGAGAAGTACGCGGATCACCGCTTCGCCGTGCCCCAGCCCACCCTGAACCTCGGCTACATCCAGGGGGGCGACAGCCCGAACCGCATCTGCGGCTGCTGCGAGCTGCACATCGACATGCGCCCCACCCCGCAGGTGGGCCCCGACGAGCTGATGGGCATGTTGAAAGAGGCGCTCTCCCCCATCGAGATCCACCAGCCCGGCTGCCTGCACCTGCAGCACCTGCACGAACCCATTCCGGCCTATGCCTGCCAGGATGACTCCGAGCTGGTGCGGGAGGCGGAAAAGGCGAGCGGCCGGGCCGCCGAGTCCGTGAACTATTGCACCGAAGCCCCCTTTATCCAGCAGCTGGGTTGCGAGACCATAGTGATGGGCCCAGGCCATATCACCCAGGCCCACCAGCCCGATGAATACCTGGATCTGTCGTTCGTCAAACCGACCACGGCGGTGCTGCAGCACCTGATCCGGCGCTTCTGCGTCTAGCCAAACAGGGATGTAAGTAAGTTACATGACAGGCGCCTTGGGACAGGTGAGGGAAATACATGTTCTGAATCGGCTTGTTATTTGACCTTGCGCAGACAATCTGGGTAGATTGTCCCCCTAAGATGACGGAGCATATGTTGTAATCGCACAACAATAAGTGAGGTCGCCTCCCGCCTGGAAGGTCAGGAGGCACCAACAAAATAAGGATGTGGAATGAACGAAAAGTACGCCGCACTACGGGCCAACGTAGGCATGTTGGGCCAACTGCTGGGGAAATCCATCAAGGATCATCAGGGGCAGGCCTTCCTCGACAAGATTGAGACCATTCGCCAACTGGCCAAGTCTTCCCGCAAGGGGAACGAGGCAGACAGAGAGCGCCTGCTCGACACCCTGCGTACCCTCTCCGATGACGAACTGCTGCCCGTGGCCCGTGCCTTCAGCCAGTTCCTCAACCTGGCGAACGTGGCGGAGCAGTTCCACACCATCTCCCGTCGCTGCGAAGAGCAGGTCTGCACCCCGGACCCGCTGGAGCAGATGTTCGACAAGCTGAAAGCCTCCAACCTGTCCCAGGAGGCCATCATCCAGGCCGTGCGCGAGCTGGACATCGATCTGGTGCTGACCGCTCACCCCACCGAGGTGACCCGTCGTACCCTGATCCACAAGCACGTGCAGCTCAACGACTGCCTCGAGGCCCTGGAACTGTCCGATCTGCTGCCCCGCGAGCGGGACAAGATCCAGAGTCGCATCGAGCAACTGGTCAACCAGGCCTGGCACACCAACGAGATCCGCGAACAGCGCCCGACCCCGGTGGACGAAGCCAAGTGGGGCTTCGCCGTGGTAGAAAACAGCCTGTGGCCGGCCATCCCCGAATTCATGCGCAATCTGGACGAGCGCCTGCAACACCATCTGGGTGTGCGGCTGCCGCTGGACGCCGCGCCGGTCAAGTTCACCTCCTGGATGGGCGGTGACCGCGACGGCAACCCCTTCGTCACCGCCAAGGTGACCGCCGAAGTGCTGGAGCTGGGCCGCTGGATGGCGGTGAGCCTGTTCTACAAGGACATCAAGGAGCTCACCTCCGAGCTCTCCATGGCCGATTGCACCGACGCCGTGCGTGCCAGGGTCGGCGACAATCCCGAGCCCTATCGCGCCCTGGTGCGTGAGCTGCGCGAGCAACTGCGCGAGACCCAGGAGTACCTGACCGCCAAGGTACAGGGCCAGGCGAGCGAGAGCCGGGATCTGGTCAAGAGCACCGCCCAGCTGCGCGAGCCCCTGGAGCTCTGCTACCACTCCCTGCATGCCTGCGGCATGGGCAATATCGCCGACGGCATGCTGCTGGACGTGCTGCGCAAGCTGGCCTGCTTCGGCATCCACCTGGTCAAGCTGGACATCCGTCAGGATGGCGAGCGTCACGGTCAGGTCTTCTCCGAGCTGACCCGCTACCTGGGTGTGGGCGACTACGCCGAGTGGAGCGAAGAAGACAAGCAGGCCTTCCTGCTGCGCGAGCTGAACTCCCGCCGCCCCCTCATCCCGAGCGACTGGGATCCCAGTGCCGAGACCCGCGAGACCATCGACACCTGTCGCGTCATCGCCCAGCACGACCCCGATGCGTTCGGCATCTACATCATCTCCATGGCCGGTGCCCCGTCCGATGTCTTGGCGGTCCAGCTGTTGCTGAAGGAAGCTGGCTGCAAGTTCCGCATGCCGGTTGCCCCGCTGTTCGAGACCCAGGAAGACCTGATGGCGGGCACCGCCGTGATGGAACGCCTGCTGTCGGTGGACTGGTATCGCGGTTACATCCAGGGCCGTCAGTACGTGATGATCGGCTACTCCGACTCAGCCAAGGATGCGGGCATGATGGCCGCTGGCTGGGCCCAGTACGCCGCCATGGAATCCCTGGTGGCGCTGGCTGAAGCCAACAACATCCGCCTCACCCTGTTCCATGGCCGTGGCGGTACCGTCGGCCGTGGCGGCGCCCCCGCCCATCAGGCGATCCTCTCCCAACCCCCGGGATCCCTGCGCGGCGGCCTGCGGGTCACCGAACAGGGAGAGATGATCCGCTTCAAGTTCGGCCTGCCGAAGGTGGCCATCCAGAGCCTGAACCTCTACACCAGCGCCGTGCTGGAGGGGAACCTGCTGCCGCCGCCCAAGCCGAAAGAGAGCTGGCGCGCCGTGATGGAGCAGCTGGCGTCTGTCTCCTGCGATCACTACCGCAGTATCGTGCGCGGTCACCCGGACTTCGTGCCTTACTTCCGTGCCGCCACCCCGGAGATGGAGCTCGGCAAGCTGCCGCTCGGTTCCCGCCCCGCCAAGCGCAAGCCCAACGGCGGTGTCGAGAGCCTGCGCGCCATCCCCTGGATCTTCGCCTGGACCCAGAACCGGCTGATGCTGCCGGCCTGGCTCGGCGCCCACAAGGGATTGCAACAGGCCATCGACGACGGCCAGAAGAGTGTGCTGGACGAGATGAGCCGCCAGTGGCCCTTCTTCCGCACCCGTCTCGAAATGCTGGAGATGGTGTTCCTCAAGGCCGACCTCTGGCTGGCGGAATACTATGACACCCGCCTGGTGCCGGAGAACCTGTGGGCACTCGGCACGCAGCTGCGTCAGGAGCTTGCCGACTCCATCGAGGTGGTGCTGAAACTGCGCCCGCAGGGCGACCTGCTGGACGATCAGCCCTGGATCAAGGAGTCCATCAAGCTGCGCAACCCCTACACCGACCCGCTCAACGTGCTGCAGGCCGAGCTGCTCAATCGCTCCCGCAACCACCCGGAGACCCTGCACCCCGAGCTGGATCAGGCGCTGATGGTCACCATCGCCGGCATCGCCGCCGGCATGCGCAACACCGGCTGATCCCGGACCGTTGCAAACAAGGGCGCCCCGGCGCCCTTTTTCGTCTCTGCCGGGCACGGGGATCCCTATATTGCCGCCAGCACAGCCCCCTCTAAGGGAAAAAAACATCCACAACAAACAGGGCGCCATGATGGCGCCCTGTTTTATTTCGCGATATAGCCTCTCATCAGGATACCTGGTTGCGACCACGACGTTTTGCCTCATAAAGTCGCTGGTCCACGCACTGAAGCCAGTCATCCATGCGCCTGTAACTCATCTGATAGGGGGTGAGCCCCACGCTGATGGTGACGGTGATCGCCTGATGCTGGTACAGGAAGGTGTGCTGCTCCACCTGGTGCCGGATGCGCTCCATGATGGTGTGGGCCTCCTCCAGGGTCGTGCCCCGCAGCAGCAGGATGAACTCCTCCCCGCCAAATCGCGCCACCAGATCCTTGCTGCGCACCGCCTGCATCAGGAGCCCCGCCAGCGACGCCAGCACGGCATCCCCGGCAAGGTGTCCATATACATCATTGATTTGCTTGAAGAAGTCGATGTCAATCAAGGCCAAGCAGCAGGCCTCCCCTTCGGCGGGATGGTGCTGGACGTGATCCAGCAACACGTTTGCCTGCTGGAAAAAGCTGCTGCGGTTGGGCAGCTTGGTCAAGAAGTCGTGCTCGGCGTTGAAGCGCAGCACCCGCTCCATGCGGCTGCGCTCATCCTCCAGGTTGCGGGCGTGGATAAGGGTGCCAAGGGCCGTGGTGAGGGGCTCGAGCAGGCTGACATGGGTCTCGTCAAAGCCACCCGGGCGGTTGGCCAGGGCGATCATGCCGATCGCCTCTCCCTTGTGGCGGATGGGAATGCCGAGGAAGCTCTCCAGGTGTGGATGACCACGGGGGGAGACACCGCGACTGGCTGGATGGCTCGGCAGATCGTTGCAGCACACCAGGGTATTGTGGGTCACCACGTGCCCAAACAGGTTGTCGAGCTTGCTGAAGATGAGCCCGCCCCGGCTCTGGCGCTGCTGCTCATACCAGGCATGGGTCGCCTCGTCCCAGGAGACATTGGAGATGGAGGGGACATAGAGACTGGGGCGGCCATCCTCGTACTGGATGATGCCGATGAAACCATAGGAGCTTTCGCTCACGCTCAGCAGCCGCTCGAAGACGGTGTCGCAGGCGGAGCCGAGATTGCGATCGAGCAGAAAACTCTGGTGAGCGGCCACCACGATGTCAAACAGCTGGCTCTGCTGCTCGACCCGCTGCTTGGCCATCACAGCCGAGGTAATGTCGTGCGCCAGCTTGACCACCCCCAGCAGGATGCCTGCCTCGTCGGTCACGGGCATGTAGGTGGCATGGAGCCAGAGGGGGTTGCCACCTTGCCTGACCCGGCGAAACTCCCCCGACTGGATCTCGCCACCCAATACCCTCTGCCAGAAGAGCTCATGCTCGGCCTGCAGATCCGGCGGCAAGAGCATGAGATGGGACTGGCCCACCAGCGCTTCGGGGGGATAACCCAGCATGTCGCAAAACAGGGGATTGACCGACACCATGCGACCATCGAGATCGAACTCGACCATGCCATAGGCCCGATCAAGGGCGGTCAGCCTGGCGAGGGTCTCATATCGATCCATCGCGTCGATATCGCGAGCGCAAAGTGCTGTGGTATTCATGGCTACGATTCCTTTCGATCGCCGGCGCATTGCATTGGAATGCGGGGACAAGTGCCCAAATCATAGGATCCGGCACCCGGTTACGCTAACACAGGCCCCGATTGGGTGTGAAGACTGGTTCTTGCCACATCCGGCTCCCGGGCGCAGACTGTCTGGCCTTGCCACGGTTCGAGGAGACCCCATGACACCCGCCATCAACTTGCTGAAAAAGCTCAAGATCCCCCACAGGCTCTACCCCTACGAGTGCGAAGCCCACGACGACTTCGGCAAGCATGCCGCTACCCAGCTGGGTCTGCCCCAGGCGCAGGTGTTCAAGACCCTGCTCGCCCATCACGACAAGCAGGCGGTGGTGGCCATCGTGCCCTCCTCGGGCATGTGCAGCCTCAAGCAGCTCGCCAAGGCCACCGGGCTCAAGAAGGTGGAGATGATGAAGCCGGCGGAAGCCGAAAAGCTGACCGGCTACAAGGTGGGCGGCATCAGTCCCCTGGCCCAGAAGAAGCTGCTGCCCACCGTGCTGGACGACTCCGCCATGGCCTTCGACGAGATCCTGGTGAGCGGTGGCAAGCGGGGGCTCTCGGTCGGCGTGGCCCCCGGGGACATGGTCCGGCTGATGAACTGGATTGCGGCCCCCATCGGCGATCATCACGACTGAACAAACAAAAGAGGCGCCATGACTGGCGCCTCTTGCGTCTGGATGTCGGATCTGGCGCCTGTGTGCGAAGGATACCCAAAGCCCCGGCACCGGAAACCGCCCCGTCCCGGCGGGTGATCTGCCGCCCTCAACACGCCGCAGAGCGGCAGGCGGCGGTCAGTTCGGAGAGTCGGCGACGCTGACGCCCGGCATGGTCGAAGTTGCCGTCCTCCAGCCAGCGCTCGAAGCACCCTTTCAGGGCGGGCCACTCGCTGTCGATGACGGAGAACCAGGCCGTATCCCGGTTGTGTCCCTTGTCCACCCGCGCCTGACGGAAGGTCCCCTCATAGTGAAAGCCGAGGCGCAGGGCCGCCTGGCGCGAAGGCAGGTTCAGGGCATTGCACTTCCACTCGTAGCGCCGGTATCCCAGAGCAAAGGCATTGGCCATCATCAACACCATGGCCGCCGTCGCCAGCCGTGACTGCTGCATGGCGGGGGAGAAGTGAAGCCAGCCCACCTCTATACTGCCCGCCAGGGGGTCGATGCGCAGGTAGCTCGCCAGTCCCAGCGCCTTGCCGCTCGCCTCGTCGATGATGCCGTAGAACTGGGGATCCCGCTTGGTGGCGACCTCCCGCAGCCAGACCCCCATGGCGGCCTCGTCCGCGAAAGGGCCGCTGGTCAGGTAAGTCCACATGGCCCCGCTGTCGGCACTGAATGCCCGCCACAGATCCCCCAGATGGCGCTCGGGATCAAGGGGCTCGAGACGACAGCCCCAGCCATGCAGTGCACGGTGGGGAGGGAACTCAGCGCCGCGCCATTCTGGCAGCGCACGCCCCAGAGGCTGCCCAAAGTCGTTGAAAAGGGCGGCGCCGGACAGGGAGGCGTCGCCCCCCTCATTGCAACGTTCAACAGGCACAGGCAATTCCCCCTTCCAGCAGCACTCCGGGCTCGCTGCCCGTGGCGACGGCGAAACCGTCCTGACGCCACCAGTGCAGACCCCCTATCAACTCCTTGACCTCAAACCCGAGGGACGCCAGCTTGTAGGCCCCCTGGGTCGAACCGTTGCAGCCGATGCCGTCGCAATAGCAGACATACACCAGGTTCCGGTCCAGTACCGCCGTGGTCGACGCCGTCATGGTCCTGTGGGGGAAGGAGATGGCGCCGGGGATGTGCCCCTCGGCATAGTGTGCGGGGGAGCGGGTATCGATGACCACGATCCCCGCCGCCCCGGCCAGCAGATCGGCGGCCAGATCCGCCGGATCGGTACGAAACTTCAGCTGGGCCTCGAAAAAGGCGCTGGCTTCGGCGGCCCCTGCCACCCCTGTGCTCAATACATGACTCATCCTGAACGCTCCTGATGACTAGATGACGATCTCTGTGGTGACGACGGTGTTGACCGAGTTGGCGATGAAGCACTCCTCATGGGCCTGGTGGTGCAACTGCTCCAGATCGGCCAGGGCGGGCTCCTGCTCTCCCCCGAAGATCACCCTGGGACGCAGGGTGACCCGGGTCATGGCGAGGCGACCTTGCCCGTTTTTCGCCATGATGCCGACCGCTTCGTCCCGGTAGCTCTCTACCCGATAGCCCGCCTTCGCCGCCAGCCAGAGGAAGGTGAGCATGTGGCAACTGGAGAGGGCCGCCACAAACGCCTCTTCCGGGTCCACATGTTCCGCCACCGAGTAAGGCAGCGGCACCACATGGGGAGAGGAGGAGGCCGGCACCCTGACCCCGCCATCAAACGCCCACTCATGGGCCCGGCTGTAACGCTGATCGACGAAGGGCTCGTGTTCCCCCCGCTGCCAACTGATGGTGGCACTGTATTCCGACATGCAGACTCCTTGTGTTGCCAATCCGTGCCGCCTGCTGGCGCCACCCTGTGACCACCAATGTAGCGACAAAATGGCCTTGCCACGCCGACCAATTTTGCCAATATGGGCAGACCAATTTCATCGGGCCGCCACCATGACCATCCACCCCACCCGCTCTGCCCGTCGGTCGCCAGCCCCACAGCCGCGCCATGCCCTGCGAGCAGGATCCCTGCCTCGAAAGAGGTACAACCCCCGCGCCAACGGGAGCACACCATGACCGTTCTGCCAACGCTCTTCGCCAGCCAGCAGCAAGGGGATCTGCCCCTGCACGAACAACTGGTGCGTACCCTACGCGAGGCCATCCTGGCGGGCCACCTGCCCCTGCACAGCCGCCTCCCCGCCAGCCGTCTCCTGGCCCGGGATCTCGGTATCTCCCGCAGCACGGTGGAACTGGCCTATGGCCGGCTCGAGGCGGAGGGGTATCTGGTGCGCAAGGTGGGCGCCGGCAGCTTTGTCGCCCTGGCGGCGGTGCGCCCCGCGCCGCGCCCGCCCCAGTCAGCGGCTGGCCTCTCCCGTCGCGGCCAGGAGATGGCCCTGGGTGGCGCCTGTCACGACGTGCCCGAGGTGGGCACCACCTTTGCTTCCAGCCAGCCGGATCCCCGTCTCTTCCCCCAGGCACTCTGGGGTCGGCTGATGCAGCAACAGTGGCGCCAGCGCGCCAGCGACTGGATGAACTACGGGGATCCCCAGGGGCTTGGGGAACTTCGCGCCGCCATCAGCAGCTATCTGGTGCAGTCACGCGGCGTGGTGTGCGAGCCGGATCAGATCCTGATCCTCACCAGCTCCCAGCAGGGGATCCTGCTGGCGACCCAGTTGCTCATCGATGCCGGTGACACCGTCTGGGTGGAAGACCCCGGTTATCCCGGGGCTCGCACCGCCATGGAGAGCGCCGGTGCCCGGGTGCATCCGGTGCCGGTGGATGAAGAGGGGCTCAACCCTCATGGGGATCATCCTGCACCACGCCTCATCTACTGCACCCCGGCACACCAGTATCCCCTTGGCGTCCCCATGAGCCTGCCCCGCCGCATGGCGCTGCTGGCCGAGGCAGAGCGTCACGGCGCCTGGATCCTGGAGGACGATTACGACGGGGAGTACCAGTATGATCAGCGTCCCCTGCCCGCCCTGCAGGGGCTCGACGGCCAGGGGCGGGTGATCTATGTGGGCACCTTCAGCAAGGTGCTGTTCGGCTCGCTGCGCCTCGCCTACCTGGTGCTGCCCAGGCCGCTGATGGACTCCTTCTGCCGCGCCCGGGCCGCCGTCGACGGCCACAGCAACCAGTTGCAGCAAGCGGTCACGGCAGACTTCATCCGGGGCGGGCACTTCGCCACCCACCTGCGCCAGAGCCGCCTCCTCTACCAGAGCAGACGGGATCTGCTGCTGGCGGAACTGGCAGAGCACTGCCCGGGGCTTACTCCCATCCACAGCGGCGCCGGCCTGCAGTGCGCCGTGCTGCTGCCCCCCGGTGGCGAGGCGCGCTGGACCGATGCCGCCAACGCCTGCGGGCTGGGGCTGCGCCATCTGGGCCAGTTCTACCTGGGCCCGCCGACGCTGGAAGGGTGGCTGCTCGGCTTTGGCTGCCTCGACAACCAGACGCTGCGCCAGCTATGTCGTCGCCTGGGTCTCTTGATGAAATCCGCATGACCCCCTTCTCAAGAGGTCAGATCTGCCAGAGCCTGATAGCGCTGTGTCGACGGGAATGGCCCGTCTATACTGGGCACAATCCCGTTGCCTAACCCGGTCAAGATGCATCGAATCCTGCTCCTTTTGCTCGCCCTCTCCCTCCCGTCCCTCACGATGGCGGCCACCCGCTTCACCCTGATCACCGGGGAAACCCAACAGGATGTCCGCATGAATTATTACCGGGCGGCGATGCGGCTGGCGCTGGAGAAAACACGGCCCGATTACGGCGACTATGAACTGCTCGACGCCATCAGGATGAACAAGGCGAGGATGCGGCTCGAAGTGCAAACGCCGGGCAAGAATGCCCTCTTCATCGTCGACAGCTGGCCCCAGGAGATCCCTCAACCCGGCGTCACCCTGGTCCCCTTCCCCATCGATCTGGGCGTGCTCGGCTACCGGGTCTGTTTTGTCGGCAGCGCCCGTGCCCAGGCCCTGGCCGGGGTTCACACCCTGTCCCAGTTGCAGCAGTTCACGCAAGGGGTGGGCACAGGCTGGCGGGATGCCGACATCCTGCGCTACAACGGCTTCAGGGTGCAGGAGGTGGATAACTATGAGTCACTGTTTCGCCTGGTGGCCCGTGGCCGGATCGATCTCTTCTGCCGTGGTGCCAACGAGATATTGAGCGAGTGGAAAAACCACAGACCCGGCCTGCCGGGGCTGACCGTGGATAGCCATGTCGCCCTCTTCTATCCGCTCATCCACTCCCTCTACAGCCACGCCACCTACAGCAAGGAGCGCGAGCGCCTTTTGCGCGGCCTGCAACTGGCCTGGAAAGATGGCTCCCTGCAGCGCCTCTGGCGCCATCATTTCCAGCCTTCCCTGGTCTTTGCCCGGCTCGATTCACGCCAGATCTTCCGGCTGACCAACCCGCAGTTGCCCGACGAGAGCACCGACTACCGCTCCTATCTCTATGACCCGATGAGGGATGACTTTGGCATCGCTCCCTGACTGGCTCGCCGGTTTTCCCCTGTCAGGCAGGCTCCCCTTGCGCACTCTCTGCCTGGCGCTGCTGCTCTGGTTGCTGCCGACCTGCGTCATGGCCGCCCCCGGCAGCATTCGAGCCTGCATGGAGAACAGTGATTCGCCTCCCTGGTTGCTGATGTCCGGCGAGGGGATAGTGCAGTTCCACCTCAAGGAGGTGGCAAACCGGATCGGGCACCCCATCATTCTCACCCCCCTGCCCTGGAAACGCTGCCTCTCCCTCGTCAGCCAGGGCCAGCTCGATGCCGCCGTCAAGCTGAGCTACAGCGAAGAGCGTGCTCGCACCATAGGGGTCTATCCCATGCGACACGGAGCACCTGATCCCGCCAAGCGCCTGCTCACCGAGAGCTACAGCCTCTACCAGCCAAAAGGCGGACAGGTTCGCTGGGATGGCCGGCAACTCGTCGCCCATGGCGTCATTGCGGCGCAATCCGGCTTCTCCATCGTCGCCCAGCTGCAGGAGAGCGGTGTCAGGGTGGATGACTCCAGCAGGGAGCCACTGATCCTGCTCAAGAAGGTCGCGATGCAGCGCGCCGTTGCCGCCGCCCTGCAAACCGGGGTCGCAGAACGGACCCTGGCCGCCCACCCGCAGCTGCAGGCCACACTCGAGCGGATCACCCCTCCCCTGGTCGAAAAACCCTACTACCTCATCTTCTCCCACCCCTTCCATCAGGCCCACCCCGATCTCAGCCAACAGGTGTGGGACGAGATTGAGGAGGTGCGACACTCAGCAGCCTATGCCCGCTTCGTCACAGGCATGGCGTCACCGGGGACCCCCTAACCCCAGGCCCGCCCCTCAGCCCTGCTCGCGGCACAGGGCAAGCCAGGCCTCGGCGGTGCGGGAGAGGTAGCGATCCCCTGGCCAGATCACCCCGAGTCGCCAGCTCAGCGCCGGGGCCAGAGGGCGCAACACCAGCCCGTCCGGCGTCAGCCGCCGGCAGATGGGCTCTGGCAGGAAGGCGACCCCCATGCCGCTTCGCACCATGGCGGTGAGGAAGTCCCACTGGCTGCTGCGGGCCGCCACCTGGGGCACGAACCCGGCTTGCTCGCAGGCCTGCTCCAGCCGCTCGCTCAGGGTGAAGGCCTGGGTATAGAGCAGGAAGGGTTCGTCCCGCAGAGCCTCCAGCCGGATCTCGCCCCCCTCGCGCCAGCGGGGCAGGTCCGGTAGCACCACCCGGATGGGGTAACTGTCCAGATCCAGGGTGCAGAGGGCCCCCTCTTCCCTGGTCGGCAGCATGGTGATGGCGAGATCCAGCTCCCCCGCCAGCACCGCCTGCTCGATGCGCCGCCCGCCATATTCGACGATGGATAGCTCCACACCGGGGTAGCGGCTGCGATAGGTACGAATGAGATCCGCATAGACATGGCCCACCATGGGCGGGATGCCGAGAGCAAGACGCCCGGATTGCAGGCTCTGCAGATCCGCCAGCTCCGCCTCCAGCTGCTGCATCTCCGCCAGGATGGTCTGGGCCCGATTGAACAGCACCTGGCCGCTGTCGGTCAGGGTGAAGCGGCGGCCGACCCGGCTCAGCAGGGGCTGGCCCAGCTCCTCTTCCATGTTGCGGATCATTTTGCTGATGGTGGGCTGGGTGACGAACAGCTTCTCGGAGGCGCGGGTGAAGCTCTGCTCCCGCACCAGCTCGACGAAGTAACGCAAGGCTCGAATATCCATGGTGCTCTCTTGACGGGGATGGCTGGCTAAATCATGCCTATTTGGCATGATTTTGATAATTTAAATTCATTTTTTGCAGGTTTGGTCCCTCTCTATACTGTGAGCAGGTTCACAGAAAGACGCTTGCCATGAAAACCCTCTGCCTTCGCTGGTTGCAAACCCCCTTCCAAATCGCCCTGCTGGCGGCCATCTGGTTGCTGGCCGACATCGCAGTGCGCACCTTGCACCTGCCCCTGCCCGCCAACCTCACCGGCATGTTGCTGCTGCTGGTCTGCATCCTGCTCGGGGTGGTCAAGGCCCAGTGGTTCAGTGCCGGGGCCCGCTGGCTGCTGGCGGAGATGCTGCTCTTCTTCGTCCCCGCCGTGGTGGCCGTGGTCAACTATCAGGAGCTGCTGCTGCAGGAGGGGTGGCGCATCATGGTGGTCCTGATCGTCAGCACCGTGCTGGTGCTCGGCACTACGGCGCTGGTGGTGGACAGGGTCTATCGCCTCGAGCTGAAGCTGGCCCGCCGGAGTCGCCGCCATGTCTGACACCCTGCTCGGCCTGCTCTGCTTCGCCCTGACCCTGCTCTTCTACTACGCCAGCAAGTGGCTCTATGGCAAAAAGCGCATCCTGCCCCTGATGCCGCTGCTGCTGGCCCCCACCCTGCTGGTGGCCGTGGTGATGCTGTTCCACATTCCCTACCGGGACTACATGGCCGAATCCCACTGGCTGCTCTGGCTGCTGGGCCCTGCCACCGTCGCCTTCGCAGTGCCCGTCTACGAGAATCGCCAGCTGATGCGCCGCCACTGGCTCTCCCTCTCGGTCGGGGTCGTGGCGTCCGTGGTGATGGCGGTGGGCAGCACAGTGCTGCTGGCCCGCTGGCTCAACCTCTCCGAGCTGTTGCAGCGCAGCATGGCCATGAGATCCATCACCACCCCCTTCGCGGTGGAGGCGACCCGTTCTGTGGGTGGCAACGCCGATCTCACCGCCCTGTTCGTGGTGCTGACCGGCGTCATCGGCATGGCGGTGGGAGAAAGCGTGCTCACCGTGCTCGCCATCCGCAGCCGCCTCGGCAAGGGCGCGGGCTTTGGTGCCTCGGCCCACGGGGCCGGGACAGCCAGGGCCTATCAGATGGGCAACGAGGAGGGGGTGGTCTCCAGCATGGTGATGATGATCGCCGGCATGGCCACCGTGCTGCTCGCCCCCCTCCTGGGCCGGCTGTTCTGGTAACTCCACCACCCGATAACAGAAAAGGCGCCCTGGGGCGCCTTTTCTCATTGCATCGTGTCACGCAGCCTCAGAGGCTGGCGCAGATCTGCCAGAGATCGTACTGGATGGCGGCGGCCGTCACTTCCCGGCCCGCTCCCGGCCCCTGGATCACCAGGGGGTTGGTGCGATAGCTGTCGCTCTCGATGGCGAACACGTTGTCGCAGGGCAAGAGGTTGGCAAACGGGTGATGGGGCTCCAGCGCCTCCAGCCCGACGCGGGCCTTGCCGTCGTGTTCGAATCGGGCGACATAGCGCAGCACCTTGCCGACCCGGCGCGCCCCCTCGAAGGCGGTCTGGATAGGGTCATCCAGCTCCTTGAGCCTGTCCATGAACTGATCGGCGGTCACCTTGCGCAGGGCCACCGGCACCAGGTTCTCCAGCTCGATGTCGGCGGAGTCGAGCTCGAAGCCCGCCTCCCGCGCCAGGATGAGCAGCTTGCGGCGCACATCCTGACCGGAGAGATCCTCCCGGGGATCCGGCTCGGTCAGGCCGTGTTGCCACGCCTCGTCCACCAGTTCGGAGAAGGGGCGAGTGCCGTCATACTGCTGGAACAGCCAGGAGAGGGTGCCGGAGAAGATGCCGGAGACCCCCTGGATGCGGTCACCGCTCTGGCGCAGCATCTGGATGCTGGACTGGATGGGCAGCCCGGCCCCCACGGTGGCGTTGTAGCGCCATTGCACCTGGTGGTCGCGGCAGGTCTGCTTGATGCGCTGGTAAAACTCGCTGTCGGCGGCACCGGCAAACTTGTTGGCGGCGATGATGTGGATGCCGAGCTGGGCAAAGTCCGGGTAGTAGCGGCTCACCGTCTCGCTGGCGGTCATGTCGAGCGCGATCAGGGAGTCAAAACTGTGCTGCTCCAGCTGGGAGAGCAGCTCCGGCCAGATAAGCGGCTTGGGATTGAAGTTGTCCTGTACCTTGAGGGGATCCAGCCCCTCTTCGTCCAGCAGCCCGCCCTTGGAGTCGAAGACCCCGTAGAGGGTGAGCGCCAGATTGAGCTCATGCTCGAGGCGCGCCTTCTCGCGGGCGTAGAGCCCCAGCCAGTGACCGCCGATATTGCCTTTGCCGAACACCACCAGCCCGACCCGGGTCGGGCGGCTGAACAGGGCACTGTGCAGAGCGATGAGCAGCGGCTCCAGCACGATCTGGCGCAGCACGGCCACCAGGCTCAGGCCGTCTTTGGCCACCTGCACGAACTCCAGAGGCTGATCCGCCAGCAGCTGGTAGAAACGGTGGCACTGCTCGGCATTGTCGGTGACGCCGGCCCCCACCAGGGCGACCAGGCTGAACCCTTCCTTCTGGATGAGGCCGGTAAAGTTGCCCTGCAACTGGAAGTCACGGAGCACCTCGAAGGCCCCTTGTGCCACCTCCAGGGTGTAGGCCAGACGCAGCACCCGCCGATCCGGCTGGCGCTGCAGGGTGAGCGGATGGAGGCGATGGCGGGCCAGATGGGCCTCGATGGCCGCCACTGTCTGCTCAAAGTCAGTCTGCGGCAGCACCTTGAGCTCGATGAGGGCTATCTGATCCACCGAGGAGACGATGCGGGCACCGCCGGAGCGGGGCGCACGGCGCAGGATGTGGGTGCAGCCTTCGTCCGGATTGTAGCTGCAGCGCAGGGTGAGGCGCTGACGGCTGTCGGCCACCGGCTGCAGGGTACGCGAATGCAGCACCGAGGAGCCCAGGCGCGCCAGCTCGTTGGCCTCGGCCAGGCTCAGGCGCTCCAGCAGACGCGCCTCTTTCACCCGGCGCGGGTCGGCACTGTAGACCCCGGCCACGTCGCTCCAGATGGTAGTCGACTCCCCGTCCGCCAGCGCCGCCAGGAGGCTGGCACTGTAGTCGGAGCCGTTGCGCCCCAGCAGCAGGGAACGCCCCTCCATGTCGGCGGCGATGAAGCCGGTCACCACGATGCGACCGGCGTGCTCGGCCAGGCGGGCCTTGAGCAGCTCGCTGGAGAGGGCGGTATCCACCTTGATGAGGGCGCCGTCTTCTGCGCGCAGGAAACTGCGAGCATCGAGCCAGGCGGCCGCCTCACCCCGGCTGGTGAGCAGGGCAGCCAGCAGACGGGCGGACCACACCTCGCCAAAGGCGAGCAGGCCGTTGCGCTCGAAGCGGTCAAACTGCCCCTCCAGGGTCTTGGCGATCAGCTGCATGTCGCCCGTCAATTGCTGGCTCAGATCGAGGTGAAGCTCCCCTTCCAGCAGGCCGTCGATCAGGCTCTGCTGATAGGCGTGCAGGGCGGTGATGGCTTCGCCTGCGGCCTCATCCCCCGCTTCCGCCAGCTCCACCAGCTGGATCAGCCGGTTGGTGGTCTTGCCCGCGGCGGAGACCACCACCAGCTCGTTGCCCCCCACCTGTTGCTCGACGATGCTGGCGACCCGGCGATAACAGACCGGATCCGCCAAGCTGCTGCCGCCGAACTTGTGTACATGGCGCCGCTTGAAGACTGCCTCTGTTGCCACCACACACTCTCCTTGTTGTTGTTCCATTACTTCACCTGCTCTGCCTGTTGTGCCAACTGCGCCTGTTCAAACCCCTGGGCCAGATCGGCCACCAGATCCTCACCGTGTTCGATCCCCACCGACAGGCGCAGCAACTGGGCACTGATACCCGCCGCCTGCTGGGCCGCAGGGGTCATGGCCCTGTGGGTCATGCTGGCCGGATGGGCCACCAGACTCTCCACCCCGCCGAGGGACTCCGCCACCGAGAAGAGGCGCAGCCCCGCGAGGAAGGCGCGCAGCCCCGTCTCGTTGCAATCGAGCTCAAAACTTAGCATGGCGCCAAAGCCGGACTGTTGACGGCGCGCAATGTCGTGGCCCGGATGGCTCGGCAGGCTGGGGTGATAGATCCGCTTGACCAGCGGCTGCTGCTGCAAGAAGGCGAGGATGCGATCCGTGTTCTCCTGATGGGTGCGCAGGCGCGGAGCCAGGGTGCGCAGGCCCCGCAGGGTGAGGTAGGAGTCAAAGGCACCGGAGGTGAGCCCCAGGCAGTTGGCCCACCACACCAGGGAGTCGGCCAGAGCCTGATCCTTGGCGATCGCCACACCTCCTACCACGTCGGAGTGGCCGTTGATGTACTTGGTTGTGGAGTGGACCACCACGTCGGCACCAAGGGCCAGGGGCTGTTGCAGCAAGGGGGAGAGGAAGGTGTTGTCCACCACCACCTGGGCCCCCACCCCGTGGGAGGCCTCGGCGATGGCGGCGATGTCCACCACCCGCAGCAGCGGATTGGAGGGGGTCTCCACCCACACCAGTGCGGGTTTCTGGGCCAGTGCGGCGGCCAGCGCCCCCTCGTCTCCCTGATCCACGAACTGCACCTGGTAGTGGCCCTTGGCCGCCAGATACTCGAACAGGCGCCAGGTACCGCCGTAGCAGTCGTGGGGGGCGATCAGCAGATCCCCCGCCTTGAGCAGAGCCGTGGTCACCAGGTGAACGGCCCCCATGCCGGTGCCGGTCACCACGGCGCCGGCCCCCCCTTCCAGGGCCGCCAGGGCGTCCGCCAGATTGGTGCGGGTCGGGTTGCCGGAGCGGGCATAGTCGTATTGACGGGGCTCGCCAAAGTCGGCAAAGGTGTAGTTGCTGGAGAGGTAGATGGGGGGCACCACGGCACCGTGCTGCGTGTCTGTCTCAATCCCGGTGCGTACCGCCAGGGTGGCCTTGTGGGTCATGTCACTCTCCTTGATGGGTTGCCGGAGCCGGTCCGCCTCGTGGGTCGTCCAGCCCCGCTCTCATTTTCGCTGGCCGGACTGCCGGCCCATGGTGCACCACACTACGCCACCTTAAAAAAGCCGTCAACACTTCTAGACGTCTAAATGGCTTTGCTGTTGGATTGCCATTGAATTCCTTAAGGGTTAAAATCCGCGCTCACGGCCAAACGACTACAGGTGGGACATGGGTACAGAGTGGAACGGCGACTACGTCAGCCCCTATGCAGAGCACGGCAAGAAGAGCGAACAGGTCAAGAAGATAACCGTCTCGATCCCGCTCAAGGTGCTGAAGGTGTTGACCGATGAGCGCACCCGTCGCCAGGTGAACAACCTGCGTCATGCGACCAACAGCGAGCTGCTCTGCGAAGCCTTCCTGCACGCCTTCACCGGCCAGCCGCTGCCCTGTGACGACGACCTGCGCAAGGATCACCCGGACAGCGTCCCCGCCGAGGCCCGCGCCATCATGGAAGCCCTTGGCAAAGAGATCGAAGACTTCGACGCCGAGTAATGCGGCTGCCCATGGCAAACGATGCATCCCTTTCAATGACGCGGCCCGGTGCCGCGTCATGCTTATCTGCCGCCTCCCCCTTCAGCCTGCGTCACTACCAGAGCGACATACAGAGCCACAGTCATGACCACGCCCAGCTGGTGATCCCCCTCGTCGGCCCCCTCGAGATCGAGGTGCAGGGCCGGGGATGTCGCCTCGCCCCCGGTTTTGCCTGCATCATCGCCCCTGGCCTTCGCCACGACTACGCCGCCGACCCGGCGCACGTGTTTCTGGTGCAAGAGAGCCACTGGCTGCCGGCAGCCCTGGGGGACCGCCCCTTCGTCGAGCTGGATGAGGCCCAGCGCCACTACCTCGCCTTCCTGCACCGCATGGTGGCCGAGGGGCGCCACGTGGCCGGCATGGATCAAGTGTGGCTCGGGCTGCTGACCGAGGGACGCGGCATGGGCCCCGCCGTCGCTCCCCGCATAGCCCCTCGTATCGCCAAGGTGCAGCGTCATATGGAAGCCCACCTCGCAGACCCCCTCACCAACGAGGAACTCGCCGCCATCGCCTGCCTCGGCCTGAGCCAGTTCAAACACGCCTTTCGCCAGCAGGTGGGCACGAGCGTCTCCCACTACCTCAGGATGCGGCGCATGGCGCTGGCCCGCACCCTGCTGGCCCAGACCGCCCTGCCCATAGGCGAGGTGGCCAGCCGCTGCGGCTACCAGAACCAGGGAGCCTTTGCCGAGCGTTTCCTGGCCGAGACCGGACTGACCCCTTCCCTCTGGCGCCGGCAAAACGGCTGCCTGCCGTAATCGGTCGGCTCTTTGCCGAAGACAATCCCCGGGCACTCGAGGCATGCTGAGGCTCATGCAAGGTATGGGCAACGAGGAGCCAAGATGCAGACCATAAGCTGGCAGGATTTCGAGATGGTGGAGCTCAGGGTGGGCACCCTGGTGCGGGTCGAGCCCTTCCCCGAGGCGCGCCGCCCCGCCTACAAGGTGTGGGCGGATTTCGGCCCCGAGATCGGGGTGCGCAAGAGCAGCGCCCAGATCACCGACCTCTATCGACCGGAGGATCTGGTGGGCCGCCAGATCGTCGCCGTGGTGAACTTTCCCCCCAAGCAGATAGGCCCCATCCAGTCGGAGTTTCTGCTGACCGGCTTCTATCGCCCGGATGGCGCCGTGGTGATCGCCATCCCCGAGCAGGCGGTGGAGAACGGCGCCAAGCTGGGGTGAGACGACGGCAAGGCAACCAGAGAGCAGAAGCAAGAGAGGCGACCCCCGGGGTCGCCTCTCTTGTTTGATGCAGACGGCCTGGCTTATTTCAGCAGGCTGAACAGCAGGGCCGAGACCGCCAGGGCACCGGTCAGCAGGATGAAGCCGTTGACCCAACGGTGACGGAAGCGGGCCAGCGCCTCCACCTTGTAGATGGCCACCACCGGCATGATGAAGAGGATCATGGCGATGACGGGACCGGAGAGGGTCTCCATCAACCCCAGAATGCCCGGGTTGATGATGGCGGCGCCCCAGATGGCGAAGAACATCAGGGCGATGCCGAGCTTGTCCGCCTTCGCCAGCGGCAGGCCGGTGGGCTTGGCGATCAGGCTTTTCAGGCTCTCGCGGGCACCGAGGAAGTGGCCGAGGAAGGAGGAGCTGATGGCGATGAAGGCGATGAGCGGCCCCAGGGTCACGATCACCGGGTTGTCGGTGATGTTGGCGAGATAGGAGAGCACGGAGACGTTCTGGGCCTTGGCCTCGGCCAGCTGGGCCGGGGAGAGGCTCAGCACGCAGGAGAAGACGAAGAAGAGCACGAAGCCCACCAGCATGACGGTGGTGTTGCGCAGGATCAGGCCGCTCTTGGTTTCGGCCTGCTCCCCGTACTCCCGGCGCTGCACATTGGCAAAGCCCGAGATGGCGGCGGCGTGGCTGAAGGCAAACACGGTGACCGGCAGCGCCAGCCAGACGGTGTTGAGGAAGCTCGTGCCTTCAAAGGCGGTCACTTCCGGCCACTGCCACTGGGGAATGAGATAGCAGGAGAGGGCCAGCAGGATCGCCGCCAGCGGGTAGACCATGACGGCGAAGGCCCGCAGCATCGCCTTCTCGCCTGCCAGCATCACGGCGATCATGGCGAACACCAGCACGCCGGAGAGCATCACCCGATCCGGGGAGGCCAGGCCTAGCTGGTTGACCATGAAGCTCTCCACCGTGTTGGTCAGCCCGACGCCGTAGATGAGCAGGATCGGGAAGATGGAGAGGAAATAGAGCGCCGAGATGAGGCGCCCGGCCATCTTGCCGAAATGCTCCTCGGCCACCTCGGTGAAGTCGGCCTGGGGGCGCGACGACGAGAGCACGAAACGCGCCAGCCCGCGGTGGGCCAGGAAGGTCATGGGACCGGCCAGCACGGCGACGATGACGAGGGGCCAGATCCCCCCCAGACCCAGGTTGATGGGCAGGAACAGAATGCCGGCGCCGACGGCGGTGCCGAACAGGCTGATGACCCAATGGGTGTCGTGGCGACGCCAGCCGGTGCTGGCCATGGTGGAGGGGGAACCGGACAGCTCCCGTGAGACGTCTGCAGATAAACTCATCGATAAATCACTTTTACGTAGTATTAAAATCTAAAAACATTGTGCTCTTTTAGCATTTAATTCTCAAAAATGGAGACTGGCAGATCTCACTGGCAAAGCCCTGTTCCACCAGTGAGATTGGGAGGAAATCTCACCCCGAATTATTCAATTAATCCTGATACAAACCAAAAGTTAGGAATATAAAACCAAAATTAAAACCCACGCCGATTTTTTGTTTCGATGAAATGCATGTTTTCAGAATTAACTGAAAATTATGCCAGTGCAGCCAGATTGGATGTGATGATCCACTGCCGTTATCGCCATCACTAGCGAATCTCCCTAAAATCCCCGTAACCAGCCAGTGGATCACACCAATGCAATCAGGCGACCCTGTGGTCGCCTGATTGCATTCTCTGCGAGCTGGTCGACCCGTCAGTGGGCCAGAATGCGACCCCAGGCGAGATCCGGGTCCCCCATCACGATGAAGTCCGGGTTCTCCAGCGACTCGGTCTCGTTGTAGCTCAGCGGTTGCAGCGCCAGGCTGAGGATGCGCCCCCCTGCCGCCTCCACGATGCACTGGGCGGCAGCGGTATCCCACTCCCCGGTGGGGCCCAGGCGCACGTAGCAATCCGCCACGCCTTCCGCTACCAGACAGGACTTGAGGGAGCTGGAGCCGAGCGGGATCAGCTCGTAGTGGATGGCCGGGTTGAGGCGGCGGGTCAGGTTCTCCAGTTTCTGGCGGCGGCTGATGGCCACCACCAGGGAGTCAGGCTGATCGTGTTCATGATGGATGGCGCTGATGGGACGGCTCTCGCCGTTCGCCTCCTTGAAGGCGCCGTGACCGCGCACCGCCCAGTAAAGCAGATCGGATTCGGGGGCATAGATGACCCCGAGCACCGGGACATTGTCCCGCACCAGGGCGATCAGGGTGGCGAAGTCGCCGCTGCCTGCGATGAACTCACCAGTGCCGTCCAGCGGGTCCACCAGCCAGTACTGGCGCCAGTTCGCACGCTGGCTGAAGGGGATGTCGGCCGCCTCTTCGGTCAGCACGGGGACATGGGGAGTGAGCGCTGCCAGCGCCTGTTTGAGGTAGGCATCGGCAGCAAGATCGGCACTGGTGACCGGGGTCGCATCCTCCTTCAACTGGCGTTCGAACTGACCGCCGCGATAGATCTCGTGAAGGATCCTGCCCGCCTCACGGGCGATCTCCTTGACCTCGGGTATCCAGGCCAACAACTCCTGCATGGTGCTTACCTCTGCCTCTGATTGCCAAACAGACCCTCTGCGGGCTAATTTCCCTGCTCCGCCAGCCATTTGCTGGCCAGCAGCAGGGCACTGATGCTGCGCGACTCGGTGAAGTCCGGTCGTGCCAGCAACTCGTCGATCCGGTTGAGGGGCCAGGGGATCACCTCGAGAGGCTCGGGCTCGTCACCGACCCGCTGCTCGGGGTAGAGATCCCGCGCCAGCAAGATGTCCATCCGGCTGGAGAAATACCCCGGCGCCAGCGACACCTGCTTGAGCAGGGTCAGGCTGCTCGCCCCGAAGCCCGCCTCCTCCATCAGCTCCCGGTTGCCCGCCTCGAAGGCATTTTCACCGGGGTCTATCAATCCCTTGGGGAAACCCAGCTCGTAGGAGTGGGTGCCCGCCGCGTACTCGCGCACCAGCAGCAGGGTGTGGGCATCGAACAGGGGCACCACCATGACGGCACCCCGATTGCCGCCGCGCATCCGCTCGTAGACCCGCTCCTCGCCGTTGGAGAATTTCAGGTGAAGGGACTCCACCTTGAACAGCCGGCTCTCGGCCACGATCTCGGCCTTGAGGATCTCCGGCTTGCTCTTGTCATGGGCCATGGTCTCGACACTGAGGTGGACGGGATTGCGCTTGTGAGGATCGCTCATCGGGGGCTGACTGCTCGTTAAAAAATCGTGTTTCAAGAGTAAACGACTCCCCTGCCGAACACCACGGGGCAAAGAGGGGAAAGATGTCTTAAAAATCCGTTATAATGCGCCCCGTTTTTCCCATCACCACAGACATCGCGAGGCCCCATGTCGACTCCCCTGCCCTGGCACCAGATTGATACCGTGTTGCTCGACATGGATGGCACCCTGATCGATCTCCATTTTGACAGCCATCTGTGGCAAACCCTGGTGCCGGCGCGCTACGCCGAGCGACTCGGCCTGCCGCTGGCCGAGGCGAAGGCGCAGATAGACACCCACTATCATGCGGTCAACGGCACCCTCGACTGGTACTGCGTGGATTACTGGACCCGGACGCTCGGGCTCGACATCCGCGCCCTCAAGCAGGAGATCCTGGCGAAGATCCAGTGGCGCCCCAACGTCATTCCCTTCCTGACCGCACTCAAGGCCGCCGGCAAGCAGGTGGTGCTCTTCACCAATGCCCATCCCGCCAGCCTGTCGGTGAAGGATGCACGCCTCGGCCTCGCCCAGCACCTCGATCTGATGGTGAGCACCCATGAGCTCGGGTGGTCGAAGGAGAGCCAGCACTGCTGGCAGGCACTGGCCGAGCGGCTGGCGTTCGACCCGGCCCGCACCCTCTTCGTGGATGACAGCGAGCGGATCCTGGCCGCCTCGGCCGAGTTCGGCATCGCTCACCAGCTCGGCATCCGTCACCCCGACAGCCAGATGCCGCCGCTCACCTTCCAGCACTTCCCGGCGCTCGAGGACTACGCCGACCTGCTCCCTCTCGGCGCCTGACACGCACAAGGCCCTCTTCACGAGGGCCTTGTCACATCAGCTCAACAGCCTGCCGAGCGCATCCCGTTCATGAAAGCCCTCAGGCCGCATCGCGCGGGGCCAGCGCCCCCATGCCGACCAGGTAGTCGAGGGCGCTTGGGGTGAAGCCGACCTCCGTGAGGTGCGCCGCCGTGAAAGGGGCTGCATGCAGAGGCAGGCCGCGGCTCACCCGTTCCATCCAGTCCGGATTGCCAAGGGCCGCCGTGCCCACCGCCACCAGATCGGCGCCACCGGCCAGAGCCCGCTCCGCCGAATCTGCGTCGCTAATCTTGCCCGCCACCATGAGCGGCACCCGCCCGGCCAACCCGACCCTTACCGCCTCCAGCAGGGCGCCGCCGTCGGGATCCCCCGCCACCGCCTTGAAGCTGTCCCCCATGGAGAAGTGCAGGTAGTCGATCCCCTCGTCCGCCAGCAGGCGCGCCACCGCCAGCTGATGGGCCAGTTCGATGCCCTGGATATGGGCATAGCTCTCGGGGGAGAGACGCACCCCGACCAGGAAACCCCGGGGTAGACGGGCGCGAATGCCGCGCACTATCTCCACCAGGATCCGCGCCCGGTTGGCGAGGCTGCCCCCCCAGCGGTCGGTGCGCCGGTTGTGCAGGGGGTTGAGGAAGTTGCAGAGCAGGAAGTGGTGGGCTGCGTGCAGCTCGACCCCGTGCAGGCCGGCACCATGGGCCCGTTCGGCGGCGCTCACAAAGGCGTCAATCAGCGTCAGAATCTCCTCCTCGCTCAGCCCCTTGACCCCGAGGGGGTAACGCCCGCCCGGCGCCAGCGCGCACGGGCCGACCGGCACCCCGTCGTTCAGCTCGGGCAGAGCCCGCATCCCGCCGTGATGCAGTTGCACCACCGCCAGCGCCCCGGCCTGCCGCGCACTGTCGGCCAGGGCCGTGAAGGCCTGCTGCTGGGCGTCCGTCATCAGGGCAGGCTGCCCCGCCCAGCAGCGTCCGCCGGGCCGCACCTGGGTGGCGGCGGCGATGAGCAGGCCGAAGCCGCCACGGGCGCAGCGCGCCAGCCAGTCGAGCTCGGCCTGGCCGGGATCACCGCCTGCGCCGCTCATGTTGTGGGTCAAAGGGGCCAGCACGGCCCGGTTCTTGAGCCGCAATCCGGCTCGCTCGAAGTGGAAGCTGTCGCCCAATGTCTTGTTCATCGTCCTCTCCCGGGATCGCAATGGCATGGCGGCCACTATAAACCCGGGCCACCAGGATATAATCAGGCGCACAAGCAAGACATTCATTCCCAGCAAGACACAATAGGCCACCCCTCATGAGTCACCACAAGCTCGACACCCTCTACCTGATGCGCCTGCTGGTCGCCATCGTCCGCTGTGGATCCTTCGCCGCGGCGGCGGCCCAGCTCGGCATCACCCCGAGCAAGGCGTCAAAAGATCTGCGCCACCTGGAGCAGAGCCTCGGCAGCGTGCTCCTGAGCCGCACCACCCGCCGGGTGCAACTGACCGACGCAGGAGAGCTCGCCTACCGCCAGGCCGACCAGATGATCGCCCTGCACGAGCAGTTGCTGGACGGGCTGCAGCGCCGCCGCTCGGCACTGTGCGGGGAGCTGCGCATCACGGCGCCGGATCTCTGGGGAGAAGTGGTGCTGACTCCGGTGCTGCTGCGCTTTCGCGCCGACCACCCGGAGGTGCGGATCATCGCCGACTTCAGCAATACCCCGGCCGACCTGCTGCGCGACAATCTGCACGTGGCGTTTCGCAGCACTGAGCTCGGCACCCAGCCCTACCTGGCGCGCCCCATCGCGGTGGACGATCTGGTGCTCTGCGCCAGCGCCGACTACCTGGACCGCCACCCGCCCCTCACCACACCGCAGGATCTGCACCAGCACAGCCTCATCACCCGCAGCCAGGAGTACGGCCGCCACGAGCGCTGGCCCCTGCTTGCCCAGGGGCGCGAGATCCCTCTCGAGGTAGCGGGCGAGCTGGCCTTCAGCAGCAAGAAGGCGATTCACCAGGGGATGCGCCAGGGACTGGGGATAGCCCGCCTGCCGCGCTACCTGGTGGCGGCCGAGCTGGCCGAGGGGGTGGTGCGCGAAGTGCTGCCGGACTATCGCCCCAAGGGGGCCCATTTCTACGCCCTCTATACCCAGCGCCGGGCCGAGTCGGCCCTGGTCGGCCACTTCCTCGACTACGTCATCGAGGCGCTCACCCCTTCATGAGCAGATCACCAGGTGGTACTGCTTCTTGCCCCGGCGCAGCAGCAGGTAGCGGCCGAACAGCCGATCGTCAGCGGTGAGCGGCTCATCCCGGCGGATCGCACCGTTGACGCTGACGGCCCCCGCCGCCAGCAGCTCGCGGGCGATCCGCTTTGAGTTGGCCAGGCCGCACTCCACCAGCAGGGTCACCAGATCCGTTTCCCCCTTGATGGGGCTGCTTGGCATGCCATCTTGCGCCAGCTGGGCCAGATCGCTCTCCCCAAGGCGGGCTACCTCGCCACTAAATAACAATTCGCTGATGCGCTGCGCCGCCGCCAACGCCCCCTTGCCGTGTACCAGTTCGGTCAGCTCGTCCGCCAGCACCTGTTGGGCCAGCTTGCGCCCCTGCCGCTTCGCATCCTCCGCCTCCAGCTCCTCAATCTCGGCCAGCGGCATAAAGCTGTAGTAGCGCAGGAAGCGGTAGACATCCTCGTCTGCGGTACCGAGCCAGAACTGGTAGAAGGCGTAAGGGGAGGTGAGCGCCGGGTCGAGCCAGATAGCGCCCCCCTCGGTCTTGCCGAACTTGGTGCCATCGGCCTTGGTGATGAGCGGCAGCGTCATGCCATAGACCTGTGTCTGATGCAGCCGCCTAGTGAGATCCATGCCGCTGGTGATGTTGCCCCACTGGTCGTTGCCGCCGATCTGCAGGGTGCAGCCGAGGCGCTGGTTGAGCACGGCGAAGTCCTGGGATTGCAGCAGGGTGTAGGAGAACTCGGTGAACGAGATGCCCTGATCCGGACGGGCCAGGCGCTGGCGCACCGATTCGCGGGCCAGCATGGCGTTGACCGAGAAGTGCTTGCCAATGTCCCGCAGAAAATCGAGAGCGGACATCTGCCCCATCCAGTCGGCGTTGTTGACCAGCAGCGGCGCCGCCAGCCCGTCGCTCGCCGGCAGCAGGGCGCTTATCTGGGCCGACAGGCTGGCGACCCAGCCCTGCACCGTCTCGGCGCTGTTGAGGGTGCGCTCGCTTGCCTTGAAGCTGGGATCGCCGATAAGGCCGGTGGCCCCGCCCACCAGGGCCACCGGGGTGTGGCCCGCCAGCTGGAAGCGGCGCAGCATCAGCAGTGGCACCAGGTGGCCGATGTGCAGGCTGCCAGCGGTGGGATCGAAGCCGCAGTAGACGGTGCGCGGGGTGGCAAGATGGTCGGCCAGCGCCACCGGGTCGGAATTCTGGGCCACCAGGCCGCGCTGGGTCAGCTCATCGAGCAAGTGAGGATTTGTCATGGGGGGCTCCAACAGCAAGAGAAAGAGGGCCATCCTCGCCGTTTGCAGTGCTGGCAGATATGTCCCCCAGGGGACAGTTTTGCCACTCCCGTGCTAGCATCCTGCCATCGTGGGGAAGCCATTCCCTGACCCGGAGCCCATCGCCATGCCCCCGTCTCCTGCCACGGATACCCTGAGCCTGACCGCCGCCGTCGATGCCCTGCACGGCAGCGGCTTCCCGGCAGCCCTGGTGCGCCTCATCCAGCAACAGGTGGCATTCGACTGTGCCCTGCTGCTCGGGGTGGGGCTGCGCCCCGTCTACCTCTACGACAACCTGCATCATCAGCGGGCCCTATTGTTCGACCGCTACCTCACCCGCCACTTTAGCCAAGATCCCTTCATGCAGGCGCTGGAGCAGGGGCTGGGTGCCGGGGTCTGGACCCTGGCGCAGGTGTCACGGGGGCGGCTCGACCCCGAGTATCGCCACCACTTCTATCAGGCCACCGGCTGGCAGGAGGAGGTGGGGCTGATCCTGCCGGTGCGCGGCGGCCTCACCCTGATGCTGTTTCTCGGCCGCCTCGACAAGCGCAGCTCCCTCAGCCGTGACGAGCTGGCCAGGCTGGAGGCACTGTTCCCGCTGGTGCACTCCCTGTGTCGCCAGCACTGGCGGGAAGAGACACCCCGCCTGGCTCGCAGCCCGGCCAGGTCAGATGGCACTGACCTCAAGGGGGCGGTGGAGCAGGCTATCGCCAGTGTGGGGGGAGATCAGCTAACCCGGCGGGAGCGCCAGGTGGCGGGTTTGCTGTTGCAGGGGCTGGATACCGAGGCCATTGCCGATGCACTCGGCATCGGCAGCGGCACGGTGAAGAATCACCGCAAGCACCTCTACGCCAAGTTGAACCTGCACTCCCGGGCCGAGCTGTTCAGCTTCTTCCTCAATCACCTCATCACGGCGCCAGCCGGCGCGCCCCCATAACGACACCACCCCGCCGGGGCGGGGTGGTTCAAACCATGGGCAACGCCGTCAGATGCGGCCCTGATAACGCAGCGGGAAGCGCCCCTGCCCATCGGGCTGGCCGAGGAAGGGGAGCCCCTGTTTCATCTGGTCCGGCAGCTCGGGACCCGGTTTCAGGGTGCCCTGGAACAGGTACTGGCGATTGGCCTGCAACTCCAGCTTGCCCAGCACCTGCACCGCCTCCGAGCCCTGCTTGATCTCGGCCACCAGCCGGGAGTCGAGACAGGTGAGCGTGATCTCGGGATCCCCCAGGGCCAGCTTGCCCGCCGGGGTGTCCGCCTGTGCGTCATACCAGTGAAGATCCCCGTAAAGGTTGTCGCACCAGGGAGTGCCCTGGGCAAACTGATCGATCTTGAGCTGCAACTGACCCGTCGCCGTCAACGGGAAGGGGGGTCTCATCGGCACCCGATCCAGCACCCAGGGGGCCGGCGCATTCAGGGTGATGTCGCGCCCGAAAGCGGCACCGTTCCAACCCAGGATCCCCTGCCCGTTGAGTCCGCTGCGCTCGCCAAAGCGCACCGACACCTCGGGCGCCAGCCGCAGCAGGGACCAGCCATCGAGATCCCAGCGCAACTGGGTGAGGGACTCGCTGGCATATTGCACCCGGGCGGCCTGACCGCTCCAGAGGGTGCCGCTCACCCCCTCCAGCCGCACCAGATTGGGGGGCAGCGGCAGATGGCGCACCACCAGGGATGCTGGCAACTGGGCCAGCAGGAAACCGAGATAGGCCAGCAGGAAGAGACTGGCGATCACTATTTTTCGCTTCATTGGGAACGACTCAACTGCAAACGTCTGACCTTGACCAGCCCGGGGGCCAGCCCCTCGCGGGCCAGCTCGATGATCTGCACCTGGACGCCGTATTGATCCGAGAGGGTCGCAAGCCAGATCAGCAGATCATCGAACGGCACTGTGTCTATCCATACCTGCAGCTCCTGACCCTGGGGCTGCAAGCGAGCAATCTTGATCTTCTGGTTGAAGGCGGTGCGGTTCACCACACCGTCCAGGGTACCGCCGGTATCGACCTGGCGCCCCTGTCCCCCCTGCATCGCCAGCACCTCCTGCCCTTTCTCCTTGAGCCAGGCCAGGGTCTGCTGCTGGTTCACCACCTGCCGCTCGCGCTCGGCAATGCGATTTGCAACCGGCTGCCAGATCGCCCAGTAGAAGAGCCCGATGAGCAACACGCTGCCCCCCACCGCCACCAGCCGCTGCTCGCGGGCACTGATGCCGCGCCACCAGCTCTGCAGTTTGTCCATCATGACGACCTCCCCTTGAGCACCAGCGCCCCTTCGACCTTGCCTTCGGTGCTTCGCACCTCACCCTGCTGCACCGCGAAGCGCTTGCCCGCCAGCTCGCGGAAACGTTCGATCTCGGTGAAGCCGGGGGCCGTCACCTGCAACCTCAGCTCGCCCCGGGCTGCATCGAAGCGCAGCACCTCGGGCTTGAGGCCGGGCACCTCGGCAAACACCGGGGCCAGCTCGGTCAGGAGCAACAGGACGCCATCCTGGGGAGCCTGCCCCAACTGCTGGAGGTGCTGGGTCATCTGGCTGCGCACGTTGACGATGCGCGTCTCCCCCGGGAAGATCCGGGTGTAGACCTGCCGGATCTCCGCCTTGAGGGCCTTGTCCTGTTCCGCCAGCTGGTGCAGATGCACACCGCGCTGCACCAGGGCCACCAGCAACAATACGCCTGCCAGCACCGCCACCTTGCGCCACTGCAACCAGTAGCGGGCGTATTCGGTCTGGGGACGATAGGGCCCCTGCAACAGGTTGGCCTGGCAGGTCAACGCCCCTTTCGCCAGCAACAGCATGGGCAGTTCCGGGTCAGCCCCCTGCCAGTTGCCCGCCGCCATGGCGGGGATGGGAGTATGGCAGTGAAGGGTGACAGGTTCGGTCTGCGCTGCCAGCAGCATGGCCAGCAGGGATTCCTCCGCCACTATGCCCTGACGGGGGCCCTGGCGGACCAGCCACTCCTCCCCCAGTTGCAGGGCTGACCAGCCATCGGCGGCGAGCGGCAGCGCCAGCACGTCGGGCAGCAGGTGCAGGGTCTTGAGCCCTGCCTGCTCCAGCCAGCCGAGCCAGGAGTGCATCTTCCCCTTGTCCACCGCCATCAGATCCACCTCGCGGCCCTGATGGCCGAGCACCACCAGGTGCAGATCGTCCACGTCTGAGGCGATCTGCTCCTCCAGCAGATAGGGCAGGGCCGCCGCACTCTGGCGGCTGTATTTGCCCGGCAGATTGACCCGCCGGAAGATAAGATCGCTGCCGGGCACCAGGGTCACCACGGGGCGACCACCGGCACGCTCCTGCAGCTCGCCGAGGGCGTGCGCCGATGCCAGGATGCCGGAGGCGATGATCTCCTGCTCCTGCGCCGACCAGACCAGCCAGTGCACTGGCTGCTGCGCATTGGTCCCCAGACGGATGACCAGACTCTCGCTCACTAATGTCTCTCCTGCCATGCCCGCTCCTCCCTCAGGGGGGCGGGCGCACAGCCATGGGTTGCAGTCCAATCGGGGGATGCGCAGGGCAGCTGAAACCGCCCCACGCCCCCTTGTTATTCGGCGCCGCCGCTCAGGCGACGCAGCATCACCAGCTTGTTGTCCTTGCCACGCTGGAAGACGGTCTCAAGCCTGGCGCGGGTCTCCCCCACCTCCGCCAGCAGGCGGGCCTCGAAGAAGCTGCTCTTGATGTCCAGGGCGCCATCCAGCCCGGTGATGGCACCCGGCTGAACCTGCAACTGCTCCGTCATCTCCTGCTTGTTCTTCCACCCCTTCTTGGGGCGGCTGGTCAGCACCCGCTTGGCATCGTCCAGCCCGATCTTCCCCTGGTAGAGCCCCACCAGCAGGGCCGCCTGCTCCGGCCGGATGGTGTTGATGTTCACCACCAGCTTGTCATTGGGCAGGGAGCACACATAGGGGGCCAACCGGGCGTACAGGCTGGCGCTCACCCCGCGCACTGCCCGCAATTCGTCGGTGCCCAGCATCCGCTGGTTAGCCACCAGGTAGGGGGGATTGAGTCCCTCGTAGTAGGCATCCTCGGCCCCGTTGCTCGAGACCAGCTGGGTATCCTTGTCGGTCCAGTCACGGATGGCGTCCGTCAGCTGCACCGCTTCGTAATCATCCACCTCGAGCTGGGCGAGCAGGGCCCGGAACACCTTGAACTGATAAGGTTGGGCCTCGAGATCGTCGCCGTTCTCCCCCTCCTTGAGGGGCACGCTCAGGCTGTTGAGGTTGAAGCAGGATTGCAGATCCCGCACCCGGCCCGAGAGAGTGCCATCCTCCACCGGGAAGACCCCGTCCTCCCGCGCCCAGTTCTGTCCCAGACTCACCCGATCCGGGTCATCCTTGAAGTCCTGGTTCAGCACCTTGATCACCAGGGCCTCCGCCGACATGGCATACCACCAGGCCTGCTTGCCCAGGGTGAGGTTGGCGGTGCGGCGCAGCTCCAGTTGCAGGCGGCCACTCATGTTGCTGGCGACGATCACCATCACCGCGAGGATGAGCAGCACCACCAGCAGCGCCATGCCCCCCTGGCGGCCCAGTGTAGTGCGGGATCGGCCCCGGCCGCGCTTAATTGCCATTGTCCGCCCTCTGGCCACCGGCTCCGATCAGGAACTGGCGACGTCGAATAGTGCCGTCATCCTCCGTGACGGACAGGGGAGAACGACGATCAGTTACCATTCTCTGCCCTCTGACCACCGGCTCCGATCAGGAACTGGCGGCGTCGAATAGTGCCGTCATCCTCCGTGATAGACAGGGGAAAACGACGATCAGTTACCATTCTCAGCCCTCTGGCCACCGGCTCCGATCAGGAACTGGCGACGTCGAATAGTGCTGTCATCCTTCGTGACGGACAGGGGAAAACGACGATCAGTTACCATTCTCTGCCCTCTGGCCACCGGCTCCGATCAGGAACTGGCGACGGATGGTGCCGTAGTCTTCAAGCTCCAGCTCCACCGCCAGCCCGTAGGGCAGCAGGTCGCGCTGGGTCCACTCCTCCTTCCACTGTCCCTTGTCGTAGAAATAGAGGCGCAGCGCCGTCACGCCGGTCAGCACGGGCTGAATGCGCGGCTCGGTGCCAATGGCCGGATCCGGATAGAGGTAGCTCAACCGCTCCAGGGTCTGCCCCTTGAGACGCCAACCCACCCGTTGCAGGCCGGAGCGCGGCAGTATGCCGTCCGGATTGAGCCAGCCGCCGCGAATGAAGGCCATGCCCCAGTCGTCGCTCTGCTGGCCGAAGCGGGACGCCGCCAGCAGCACCTTGTTGTTCTCGCCGTCGATGCGACCGCTGCGCGGCACCATCTGGGTGACGTCCCGCTCCAGCAGGCTGAAGGCGAGCTGCAGTTCCGAAAGGCGGGCCTCCTTGCGCTTGGCAACCTCGTCGCTGGTCAGCACCCCTTGCAGCACCTGATAGGCCCCCAGGCTCAGGGTGGCGAAGATGGCAATGGCCACCAGCATCTCAAGCAGGGTAAAGCCGCGGTGGCGCGATGGGCGGGGGTTGCTCTGGATCATCGGCTGACACCGGCTCCGGATCATGGACGCACGTTGATGAATGTTCATCGGCTGAGATAGGTCCGGATCATGGCCACCGGGCTGTCGGCCTTGGGCGCAGTGCGCACTTCCATGTCCAGCGCCCTGAAGTTGCTGTCCGCCGTGGCGACGCCGCGATAGCGCCAGTACCAGGTCTGCCCGGCCATCTCCTCGTCCCCTTCCACCCAGCTGTCTCCCGGCCATTTGCCTTCGAGCTTCTGCTGCACCAGCTGATTCTCCACCACCCAGGTCGCCAGGGTCTTCTGCTCCAGATAATTGAGGCCGGCCAGGTGTTCGCTCGCGGTCTTCATCACCGCCAGCCCGGCGATGGCAAACACCGCCAGGGCCACCATGACCTCCAGCAGCGTCATGCCGCGCACCCGGGCGGGGCCGTCCGACAGAGCGGTGCGACGCGCTAGAGCGCCCCCTGCGGGCCTGGCGCTCCTCACTCTTCTTCCTCTTCATCCTGCAACAGGGAGAGACGACCGAACTCGTCCCCCCTGACGGTGCGCAGGTAGTGCAGATCCTCGTCCTGCTGGCTCAGGGTCAGCACGAAGGGAGAGAGCTCTCCCCCCGGAAAGACCAGGATCTGGGGTGTCCGCTCGCGCTCGTCCCGACCCTGCTCCTGGCGTTCGTCCGACGCAGTACGCCAGTTGAAACCTTCCAGCTCCACCGCCAGGGTCATCCCCTCCGGCAACGTCACCGGCCCCAGCAACTTGTCACCGGTCAGGGCGCGCCACTTGCGATCCTTGGGATCCCGGGACATAAACTGCCAGCCGTTCTCCTCGACCCGCAGCCCCAGCAGCCTGCCATCCATCACCGAATACTCCTGGGCCTGCTGCAGGGTCGCCATGAAGCGGCGCGCCTGCTTGTCGAGCTCCCGATCCCCCCTGGCGCCCCCCATGCTGAGGGTGACGGCGGTCGCCACCAGTCCCATCAACATGGCGACCAGCAACACCTCCAGCAGGGTAAAACCGGCCTGGTGACGGGCCGAAGAGGCCACCTTCATTCAGGCAGCCCCGGGGTGGCGCAGTGAGCACGACGCGGCGGAATCACTTATTGGAAGTCCTTCAGGTTCCAGTTGCCGATGTCGTCATCGGTCCCGGCTTCGCCGTCCATCCCCATGGAGAAGATGTCGATCTTGCCGAACTGGCCCGGGCTCAGCAGCTGGTACTGGTTGCCCCAGGGATCCTGCGGCAGGCGCTTGATGTAGCCCCCTTCACGGTAGCTGCGCGGCTCAGGGGATGCGGTCGGCTTGTTGACCAGGGCATCCAGCCCCTGCTCGGTGGTCGGGTAGCGGTTGTTGTCCAGCTTGTACATGTCGAGGGCGTTTTCCAGCGCCACTATGTCGGAGACCGCTTTTTGCTGATCCGCCTTCTCCTTGTTGCCCATCAGGTTGGGCACCACCAGGCTGGCCAGGATCCCCAGGATCACGATGACCACCATCACTTCCAGCAGGGTAAAACCCGATTGACGACGCTTTTGCATGACTGACTCCCTAACGAAATGAGATGGCATGAGCCATCAACGATTAACTGTTAAACCACGATCGTTCGATGACGCCTGTCGGCTAATCGAACCTGCGGAGTTGATTGGATTGGTAGGTTCGAATAGCGAAGCGTATTCGAACGTCCGAACCTCACAAATTCACCATGTTGTTGAGCTCGAGGATCGGCTGCAGGATCGACATCACGATAAACAGCACCACCCCGGCCATGGAGACCACCAGCATGGGCTCGAACACCCCGAGGGCGATGTTCACCTGGGTTTCGAACTCCCTGTCCTGGTTGTCCGCCGCCCGCTCCAGCATGCTGTCGAGCTCGCCACTCTGCTCGCCCGAGGCGATCATGTGCAGCATCATGGGCGGAAAAATTCTGGTTTCATCCAGCGACTTGCGCAGGCTGGTCCCCTCCCGCACCCGCTCGGTGGCCTCACCGATGCGCATGCGGGCATAGTCGTTTGAGAGCACTTCCCCGGCGATCTTCATTCCCTCCAGCAGGGGGACGGCGCTGGCGTTGAGGATGCTCAGGGTGCGGGCAAAGCGGGCGGTGTTGAGACCGCGGCTGACCCGACCGATCACCGGCAGGCGCAGTATCACCTGGTGCCAGCGACGACGACGCTTGTCGTCGGTCAGCCACCAGCGCCAAATCAGACCGCCAATGCCAAGGAGCAGCAGGAACCAGAGGCCGTAGTGCTGCAACAGCTCGCTGGTGCCGATGAGGAAACGGGTGGTGCCCGGCAGTTGCTGGCCCATGTGTTCGAACTGGGCCACCACCTTGGGCACCACGGCGGTGAGCAGTATGGAGATGACCCCCACCGCCACCAGGGTGAGGACGATGGGATAGATCATCGCCTGCAGCAGCTTGGTGCGCATGTGCTGGCGCTGCTCGGTGTAATCGGCGAGACGGTTGAGCACCTTCTCCAGGTGACCGGACTTCTCGCCGGCCGCCACCATGGAGCGGAACAGCTGGTCGAACACATGGGGGAAGGCCCCCAGCGAATCGGCCAGGGAATACCCCTCCACCACCTTGCTGCGCACCGTCGCCACCAGGCTGCGCAGGTGGGCCTTCTCGCACTGCTCGGCGACCGCCTTGAGGGCCTCTTCGATGGTGAGACCGGCCCCCACCAGGGTGGCCAGCTGGCGGGTGATCATCGCCAGCTCGGCGGTGCTGGCACCACGGCGGAACAACACGAAGCGGTTCGCCTCGCGCTTGGCCTTCTCGGTGGTCTCGTTCACCTCGAGCGGGGTCAGCCCCTGCTCGCGCAGCAGCTGGCGCACCTGGCGGGCGGAATCCCCCTCCAGCACGCCGCTCTTGTTGCGCCCCTTGCCGTCGAGGGCCTTGTATTCGAATGCTGCCATCTCAGTCTTCCCGGGTCACGCGCAGCACCTCTTCGAGGCTGGTCTGCCCCTTGAGCACCTTGTCGATGCCGTCGCGGCGGATGCTGGGGGTGTGACCCCGGATCAGCCGCTCGATGGCGAGCTCGCCGCTGGCGCTGTGGATCGCCTCGCGCACCGCCTCGTCCACCACCACCAGCTCGTGGATGCCGGTCCGGCCGCGATAGCCGGTGTGGTTGCACTGCTCGCAGCCCACCGGACGCCAGATCTGCTGATCCGGCGCAAGCTCGATGCCCATGGCAACACGCTCCTGCTCGGTGACAGGGTGCGGTGCGCGGCAATCCGGGCAGAGGGTGCGCACCAGCCGCTGGGCCAGTACCGCCAGGAGCGACGAGGAGAGCAGGAAGGGCTCGATCCCCATGTCCCGCATCCGGGTGATGGCGCCGATGGCGGTGTTGGTGTGCAGGGTCGACATCACCAGGTGACCGGTGAGGGATGCCTGCACCGCGATCTGGGCGGTCTCGAGGTCACGGATTTCCCCCACCATCACCACGTCCGGATCCTGGCGCAGAATGGCGCGCAGGCCCCGGGCGAAGGTCATGTCCACCTTGCTGTTGACCTGGGTCTGGCCCACCCCTTCGAGGTCATATTCGATGGGGTCTTCGACGGTCAGGATGTTGCGATCCCGGGAGTTGATCTCCGAGAGGGCCGCATAAAGGGTGGTGGACTTGCCCGAACCGGTCGGGCCCGTCACCAGGATGATGCCGTGGGGCTTGCGAATGAGTTCGCTGATGATGTTGCGGTTGGCCAGCGTCATGCCGAGCTGCTTGAGCTCGAGGCGCACGTTGTTCTTGTCGAGCAGTCGCAATACCACCCGCTCGCCGTAGCTGGAGGGCATGGTGGAGACCCGCACGTCCACCGCCCGGCCGCCGATGCGCAGTGAGATGCGGCCATCCTGGGGCACCCGCTTCTCGGCGATGTCCATGCGCGACATGACCTTGATGCGCGACACCAGCAGGGAGGCGAGTTTGCGATGGGGGCGCAGGATCTCCCGCAGCACCCCATCGATGCGAAAACGGATCACCAGGGCCCGCTCGAAGGTCTCGATGTGGATGTCGGACGCCTCTTCTTTTATCGCCTCGCTCAGCATGGCATTGATGAGGCGAATGATGGGGGCGTCGTCGTCGGCATCCAGCAGATCCTCGCTCTGGGGCAGCTCTTCGGCCAGGGCAAAGAAGTCCATCTCGTTGCCGAGATCCTCCATCAGCTGACGCGCCTCGGAGGAGTCACGCTGATAGTGGGCCATCAGCAGCTCTTCGAAGGCCTCGCCGTCCATCTGCTCCACCGTGAAGGCGCAGCCCGCCACCCGCCGCACTTCCAGCAGGGTTTGCGGTGTCACGCCCTGGCGGCAGAGCAGCACCGGGGCACCCTGGCGCTCGGTCAGGATGGCCCCGAAGTTGCGGGCAAACGCGAACGGCAGTTCCGGCAGGGGAGCCGGCAGCTCGCTGCCATCGAGCTGGTAGGCGGCCATCAGGGCTTGCTCTGCACGAAGGGCTGCTCCTGCACCTGGGCGCGCACGCCGGTGGCGGTCGCCTGCTGCTGGGCCTGCATTCTCTGGATCTGCTGCTGCACCTCGGGGGACATCATCACGTCCTGGCCATAGGCGGGCAGCACCTGGCGAGCCGGCGAGGTGGCATAGCCCTCTTCCGCAGCCCGGCTCAGCTGTTCGGCCCTGAACAGGGTGTACTTGTTGCTGGAGACTCCGGAGTAGACATTGGCGTCACGCAATATGGTCGGGCGGATGAAGACCATCAGGTTGCGCTTGGCGGTGGAGGTCTTGGAGGAACGGAACAGGTAGCCCAGCACCGGAATGTCCCCGAGCAGGGGCACCTTGGAGATCTGCTCCTGGGTCTGTTCGTCCATCAGGCCGCCCAGCACCACTGTCTCGCCGCTCTTGACCAGCACGGCGTTCTTCACGGTACGGGTATCGAAGGTGGGGCCCAGGTTGGCGGTCCCGGTCGCCTGCTTCTGTGCCACGCTGGAGACCTCCTGCTCGATGTTGAGCAGCACGGAATCTCCTTCGTTGATCTGGGGCGTCACCACCAGCTTGGTCCCCACCGTCTTGCGCTCTATGGTGTTGAACACCTGATCGCTGGTGGTGGAGCTCTGGGAGCCGCTCTGCACCGGCACTTCCTGACCGACGTTGAAGGAGGCCTCCTTGTTGTCCATGGTGACGATGCTCGGGGTGGAGAGGATGTCGTTCTTGCTGTTGGTGGAGAGCGCCGTCACCAGCGCCGCCCAGTCTCCGTGATAGAAGCCTGCCGCCATGCCGCTGAAGCTGCCCGCCAGGGATGACAGGCCGTCGGTGTTGCCGTTGTCTTTGTAATCCTTGGCGGCGATGGCCAGGGAGCCGATGGGCAGACCGGTGTCGGTGAACTGGGTGCCGCCGCCATTGGTGTTGGCCCACTGCACCCCGAGGTTCATGCCGTCACCATCCGATATCTCGACGATGATGGCCTCCACCAGCACCTGGGCACGACGAATGTCGAGCTTGGCGATGACCTGCTCCAGCTCGGCCATCACATCCGGCTGGGCGGTGATCACCAGGGCATTAGTGGTCTCGTCGGCGGAGATGGCGAGCTGGCCGCCGCCGATGCTGGCGCCGCCCGTGGCCGTGGCAGCCGCCCCGCCCTTCTTGTCGGCGGCGATGCTGGAGCTGACCCCCTTGAGGACGTCCACCAGATCCTTGGCCTTGCCATATTTCAGGTAGAAGACCCGGGTGTTGCCCTGGCTCTGCAGATCCCGGTCGAGCTGGCGCACCATCTGGATGATGCGAGCACGGGCCTTGGGCTCGCCGCTGATGACCACGGAGTTGGTGCGCTCGTCGGCCACCACCTTGGGGGAGAGCAGCAGCGAGGCGTTGGCCCCCTGATTGCTGCCATCCTTGTTGAGGTTGGTCACCAGCCGCACCATCTCGCCGGCGGAGGCGAACTTGAGCTTGATGACGTCCATGTCCTGATCCCCCGCCTTGTCCACCCGGCGAACTACCTCCACCAGGCGGTTGACCACGGCGGCGCGGCCGGTGATGAGCAGCACGTTGGAGGGCTCGTAGTGGACCACGTTGCCGCCGCCGGCGTTGTCGTTGAGCTGACGCAGCAGGGGGGCCAGTTCACGGACCGAGACATTGCGCACCGGCACGACCCGGGTCACCATCTCGTCACCCACGCCGGGGTTGGTGTCATCCACCACGGGGATGGCCGAGGTCTTGGCATCCTTGGAGCGCACCACCTTGAGCACGCCGTTGTTCATGGGCACCACGGCAAAGCCGTAAACGTCGAGCACGCTCAGGAAGAACTGGTAGTACTGATCCTCGTTGAGCAGGTCATAGCTGCGCACGTTGATCTTGCCGCGTACCGATGGCTCTATGATGATGGTTTTGTTCAGGTTCTTGCCGACCGTGTTGATGAACTCCTCGATGTCGGCGTTCTTGAAACTGGCGGAATACTCGGTGGCCCAGGCAGAACCGGCCATCATCAAGGCTGCCGCCATGGTGGCCAGACGCCAGCCCTTCCCTTTATTTGTCATTCTTGGTGCTACTCCAATTCATTATTCTGACAAGCCGACATAGACGTCGTAGAGCTGTCCTTGCCGCTCGACGGTGACGGTCATTTCCGTGGCGCCCGCCACCTGCTGCATCGCCTGCATGGCCTGGGCGTTGTCACGCAGATCCAGGCCGTTGATGCTGACCGCCAGATCGTTGGCGACCAGTCCGAGTTGATTGAACAGTTCCGGATTGCGACCCGGGTTGAGGCGATAGCCGGTCATGCGACCGTCCACCCGGACCGGAGAAATATTGAGGTAATCGGTGATCTTGCCCGGGTTGCCCAGCAGTTCGCTGCGCACGGAGGAGAGCCCCTCCTGGCGGGCCGGTTTGGGCAGGGGCTTGCCATACTCCTCCCCGTCCAGCATCAGGGTCTCGTCACGGCCGTCCCGGGCGATGATGACCCGATCGGCAAACACCTGGCGTATCCTGGCCTGGGTACCGTCGATGTAGTCCCCGATGCCGTAAGAGTTCTGTGTCCCGTTGTGGGCGATGATGGCGATGGACTTGGCGGGATCCGAGCTTGCCAGCACCCCGTTGAGCTGGGCGTTGAGCTGGGTTTTCGGGGCATCCGCCGCCACCGTCTCTGCCGCCTTGTCCGCCTGGGGTTGCAGCGCCTTGCCAAAGAGAGAGAGGCGGCTGAGGTTGCCAAGATCGAGGCGATCGCCACCACTCCCCTGCACCGAGGTGACCGAGGGTTGCCAGGGGGTCAGGGGAGCGGGCTGGGCCAGTTCGTACAGGCGCCAGGTGAGCACGGCACACTGCTGGGCCAGCAACAGCAGCAGAAGCCAGAACAGGGGCTGGCTGAAACGGGAAAGTGGCATGGCCTTGCAGCGAGCCAGAAGGGAAGTCAACAAATCATCCCTGAACGGTAGCGTCATCTTTCTCAAAATTGTCTGGCATCCAAGTCGGTTGGCTATTGTGTACGGCAATGGACCCAGAGACAACCGACCGGATGGGACCAAGGGGTGAAAATTCAGTTTCCGTCACACCCGGATGCCCCCTGTTTCTATCCCGGGGCCCGCCTCTGGTATAATCAGGCACCTTTTCAGCCATCCCGGAGCCGATCCATGTCGAATCCAGCACAAAGCAGCACTCAGGTCCGTCTCGACAAGTGGCTGTGGGCTGCCCGCTTTTACAAGACCCGCAGTCTGGCGCGGGATCAGATCGACGGTGGCAAGGTGCACTACAACGGCCAGCGCACCAAGCCGGGCAAGGCGGTCGAGGTCGGCGCCCTGGTGCGATTCTGGCAAGGCCAGGACGAGCGGGAGGTGCGGGTGCTCGAGGTGAGCGAGCAGCGCAAATCCGCCCCGCTGGCCCAGCAACTCTATGAAGAGACAGAGGCCAGCCTGAAGAAACGGGCCGAAAACAGCGAGGCCCGCCGCTTCAACAGCCAGTTTGCCCCAAGCCCGGAGCGCCGACCTGACAAGCAGGAGCGACGCCAGCTTATCCGGGTCAAGCAATCCTAATCCGCGTCGGTGGCCCCTTTATGACGACAGGTGGAGGAATTAGTTCCTAACCACCTGTTTAACAATGTGTTTATTTTTCCCCAAGAACATCCTAGGAAACCATGATGAGTAACCAAGACCTCCTGTATCGCTATCTGTTCGAAGAGTACGAAGTGCGTGGGGAGCTGGTCCAGCTGGATCGTACCTACCGCCACATCATCGACGCCCAGAACTACCCGGTACAGGTGCAGCACCTGCTGGGCGAGCTGCTGGTTGCCACCAGCCTGCTGACCGCCACCCTCAAGTTCGAAGGCTCCATCACGGTGCAGCTGCAGGGGGACGGTCCGGTACGTCTGGCCGTCATCAACGGCGACAACAACCAGCAATTGCGCGGCGTGGCACGCTACGAAGGGGAACTGCCGACGGACGGCAAGCTGCAAAGCCTGATCGGCAACGGCCATCTGGTCATCACCATCACCCCGGATCAGGGAGAGCGCTATCAGGGCATCATCGCCCTGGAGGCCGACACCCTGGCGGCCTGTCTGGAGCACTACTTCGCCCAGTCCGAACAACTCGCCACCCGCCTCTGGATCCGCACCGGCCACCACGAGGGCGAGCCCCGTGCGGCGGGCATCCTGCTGCAGGAGCTGCCGGCCCAGAGCGAGGATCACAGCGAAGATTTCGACCACCTGGTCCAGCTCACCACCACCATCAAGGACGAAGAGCTGTTCGGTCTGGACGCGGAAGAGATCCTCTACCGCCTCTACCACCAGGACAAGGTACGGGTGTTCGATCCCCAGGCCATCGAGTTCCGCTGCACCTGCTCCCGCGCCCGTTGCGAAGGGGCCTTGCTGCAGATAGACAAGGAAGAAGCGGTATCCATGGTGCAGGAGCTCGGCAAGATCGACATGCACTGCGATTACTGCGGCGCCCACTACGAATTCGACGGGATAGACATCGAAACCCTGTTCAGCAGGGCTCCCGGTAATGATGCAAACCAGTTACACTAATCAAAGGCGGGCAAAACCCGCCTTTAACTTAAATAACAAAAAAATACCCTATTTTATAAAGTTTGATGGCGATCGCTAAAAACTACCACCTAGGTGGTAGCATGAACGTCAGATAGAACCCTACACACCTCTGAACCCAGGAGAATACAATGACAATCGTGGTAGAACCCACCCTGGCCCAACAACTGAAGCTGGACCAATACGGTATCAAAAACAGCCAGGAAATCGTTCGCAACCCCTCCTATGAGCAGCTTTTCGCTGAAGAGACCCGCTCAGACCTTGAGGGCTTCGAACGTGGCGTCGTCACCGAGCTTGGCGCCGTCAACGTCAACACCGGCATCTTCACCGGCCGCTCCCCTAAAGATAAATATATCGTCAAAGATGCCACTACCCAGGATACTGTGTGGTGGTCTGACCAGGGTAAAAACGATAACAAGGCGATTACCCCGGAAGTGTGGTCACATCTGAAAGGGCTGGTCACCAAACAGCTCTCCGGCAAGCGTCTGTTCGTGGTGGACGGCTTCTGCGGCGCCAACCCGGACACCCGCCTGGCGGTGCGCATCATCACCGAGGTGGCCTGGCAGGCGCACTTCGTGAAGAACATGTTCATCCGCCCGAGCGAAGAGGAGCTGAAGGCCTTCAAACCGGACTTCGTGGTGATGAACGGTGCCAAGTGCACCAACCCGAACTGGAAGGAGCAGGGTCTCAACTCCGAGAACTTCGTCGCCTTCAACATGACCGAGAAGATGCAACTCATCGGCGGCACCTGGTACGGTGGCGAGATGAAGAAGGGCATGTTCTCCATGATGAACTACTTCCTGCCCCTGCGCGGCATCGCCTCCATGCACTGCTCCGCCAACGTGGGCAAGGATGGGGACGTGGCCATCTTCTTCGGCCTCTCCGGCACCGGCAAGACCACCCTCTCCACCGATCCCAAGCGTCAGCTGATCGGCGATGACGAGCACGGCTGGGATGATCACGGCGTGTTCAACTTCGAAGGGGGCTGCTACGCCAAGACCATCAAGCTCTCCGAAGAGGCCGAGCCGGACATCTACCACGCCATCCGCCGCGATGCGCTGCTGGAAAACGTGACCGTGGCCGCCGATGGCACCATCGACTTCGACGATGGTTCCCGCACCGAGAATACCCGTGTCTCCTACCCCATCTATCACATCGACAACATCGTCAAGCCGGTCTCCAAGGCGGGTCACGCCACCAAGGTGATCTTCCTGACCGCAGACGCCTTCGGTGTGCTGCCCCCGGTCGCCAAGCTGACCAAGGAGCAGACCAAGTACCACTTCCTGTCCGGCTTTACCGCCAAGCTGGCCGGTACCGAGCGCGGCATCACAGAGCCGACCCCGACCTTCTCCTCCTGCTTCGGCGCGGCTTTCCTCAGCCTGCACCCGACCAAGTACGGCCAGGAGCTGGTGAAACGGATGGAAGCGGCAGGGGCTGAAGCCTATCTGGTCAACACCGGCTGGAACGGCACCGGCAAGCGGATCTCCATCAAGGATACCCGTGGCATCATCGACGCCATCCTGGATGGTTCCATCGAGAAGGCGCCGACCAAGGTACTGCCGGTGTTCAATCTGGAAGTGCCGACCGAGCTGCCGGGCGTCAACCCCGCCATCCTGGATCCGCGAGACACTTACGCCGACCAGGCAGAGTGGGATGCCAAGGCGGCCGATCTGGCCGGGCGCTTCATCAAGAACTTCGAGCGCTTCACCGACAACGACGAAGGCAAACGCCTGGTCGCGGCGGGCCCGCAGTTGTAAGAAACGCGCATCGCATCTCGCAATCCCGTACCGGTCAGCCCTGCTGGCCGGTATTTTTTTGGCCGATGCGCGGCATATGACTCCCGCCAAGCCTTGCCTTGACGGCCCTTGCGCGTTAGATTCAGCCAAACTTTATACAATATACAATTTTGCAACCTGCCCGTGACCCCAGCATGACCCCACCTTACAAGACCCGAACCCAGATGGTGATGGAGAACCTCCGCGGCCGGATATTGCGTGGCGAGTTTGCAGCGGGCGCCCCCCTGCGCCAGGACGCCATCGCCAAGGAGCTGGCGGTGAGCCGTATCCCGGTACGGGAAGCCCTGATGCAACTGGAAGCCCAGGGGCTGGTGAAGTTCGAGGCCCATCGCGGCGCCGTGGTGACCATGCTGGATGCCTCGGCCATCGAGGAGCTCTTTTATTTGCGGGCACTGCTCGAAGCCGATACCCTGTTCCACGCCGTCGACCTGATGACGGAGGAGACCTTCGCCCAGGCGCAAGCCATCCTCGCCCAGTTTGATCTGGCGCTGGAGTCTGGCACCCAGATCGAACACTGGGCCGAGTTGAATCACCGCTTTCACGCCACCCTTTACCAGGCAGCCAATCGCCCCCAGGCACTGGAACTGATCGCCCAGATCAATCTGAGCTGCGACCGCTATGTGCGTTTCGAACTGCTGTTCGACCAGGGCGGCGTGGACAAGGCCGAGCGGGAGCACGCCCGACTCCTTGAACTGTGCCGCGCCCGGCGCAAGCACGAAGCAGTGGTACTGCTCAAGCAACACATCGAGGCGGCAGGCCAATCGATCAGACAGATCCTGGCAAGCGGCCACCATCAATGAACACTCACATCACCACAAGCTGGCAATAACGACATGAACCATTTCGAGATTATTGAAACCCGCGTCGCCCAGGTCAGGGCCACACTGGCCACGCTGGAGCTGGACGCCTTCATCGTTCCCCACGACGACGAGCATCTGGGGGAGTACATTCCCGCCTATGCCGAGCGGCTGGACTGGATCACGGGTTTCAACGGCTCCGCCGGGCTCGCCATCATCATGGCGCATCGGGCGGCCCTGTTCATCGACGGTCGTTATACGGTGCAGGCGCGCATGCAGGCGCCGGCCGAGCTGTTCGAGTTTCTCCACCTCAATGAAGACCCCCACGTACAGTGGCTGGCGGAGCAGTTGCCCTCAGGCTCCCGGGTCGGTTTCGATGCTCGCCTGCACAGCCTGGCCTGGTATCAGAACGCCAACGCCGTGCTGACCGAGCGCGGCATCGAGCTGGTGCGCATCGACGAGAACCCCATCGATCTGCACTGGAGCGATCGTCCCGCTCCGACCAAGAGCCCTGTCATCCTCTACAGCGAGGAGCTGGCGGGCCAGTCCAGCCAGGCCAAGCGCGAAATGCTGGCCAGCGATCTGCGCAAGCGCGGGCTGGATGCGGTGCTGCTGACCCAGGCCGAGCCCATCAACTGGCTGCTCAACCTGCGTGGTCGCGACGTGGAACGCCTGCCGGTGGTGCTGGGCTTTGCGGTGCTCTACGCCAACACCACCATGGATTTCTTCGTCGATACCGACAAGATCGACTGCTTCGCCTTCAGCCAGCACGTGGGGCAGGATGTCTCCGTCTACCCCATCGACAAGCTGGGTGACGTGTTGCAGCGCATCGGCGAGGATCAGCAGAAGGTGCTGGCCGACCCCAACACCGCCAACGCCTGGACCCAGCTCGTGATGGAAGAGGCAGGCGCCATTCTGGTGGCCGGCCAGGATCCCACCATGCTGCCCAAGGCGTGCAAGAACCCCGTGGAGCTGGCCGGCATGCGTGCCGCCCACCTGCGCGACGGCGTTGCCGTCACCCGCTTCCTGGCCTGGCTGGATCGCCTGATCGCCAGCGGCGAGTTCGACGGTGTGGACGAAGGCACCCTGGCAGACCAGCTGGAAGCCTTCCGCCACGAGCAGGAGCACTATGTGGAGCCGAGCTTCGACACCATCTCGGCACTCGGCCCCAATGCCGCCATGTGCCACTACCGCCACACCAACGGTACCCCGCGGGCCTTCGGCCAGGACAGCATCTATCTGGTGGACTCCGGCGCCCAGTACCTGGACGGCACCACCGACATCACCCGCACCGTCAAGGTGGGTGAGGTGACCGACGAGCACAGGGCCATGTTTACCCGGGTGCTGCAGGGTCATATTGCCCTGGATCAGGCCCGCTTCCCCCGCGGTACAGCCGGCATCCTGCTCGACGTGCTGGCCCGCATGCCCCTGTGGCAAGCCGGCTACAACTACGACCATGGCACCGGTCACGGGGTCGGCCACTTCCTCAGCGTGCACGAAGGCCCGCAGCGCATCGCCCCCAAGGGCAGCCTGGTGGCCCTGCAGCCGGGCATGGTGCTCTCCAACGAGCCGGGCTACTACCGGGAAGATGCCTTCGGCATCCGCTGTGAAAACCTGGTGGTGGTGACCGAACAGGAGGCCCGTGGCGAGCAGCCGATGCTGGGCTTCGAGCGACTGACCTATGTGCCGTTCGATATCCGCCTCATCGATCGCAGCCTGCTGAGCCCGGCGGAGTTCCGCTGGATCAACGAATACCATGCGGAGGTCTACCGCCGTCTGAGCCCGCTGCTGGAGGGCGAGGATCTCGCCTGGCTGGAGCAGGCGACCAGCCTCCTCTGATGACACAGGGCCTGCGGGCCCTGTTTCTTTATCCGCGGCATGCCACAAATGCCCCCCTTGCATCGACTCCCCGCCCCTTCTACCCTGTGCCTCCTTTTTGGCTGCCCCGCAGCAGAGACCCGATGAGAGGAGCCCCGATGCACTCGTCCCCCGTATTGCGCCTTGCCACCCACACCGACATGCACGCCATCTGGCAGATAGATGCCGATGTCTTCGGCGAGGATGTCTACCCCGGTTTCTTCTTTCGCCAGGCCATGGATCTGTGGCCCGAACTGCTGGTTGTCGCGGAGCGGGAAGGCCGGCTGCTGGGCTATGCCCTCGGGGGGCTTGGTCAGGATCGGTCGCAGGGCTGGCTGCTCTCCCTCGCGGTGCGTCCCGAAGCACGCGGCTTCGGCCTGGCCGAGCAAATGATGTTGCAGGTGGAGCAGGCTCTGGCGCATTTGCAGGTTGCCCGGGTGAGGCTGACCGTGGATCCCGCCAATCCGGCCCAGCGCCTCTACTTAAGGCTGGGTTATCAGCAGTTGGCAGAAGAGAGAGGCTACTTCGGGCCGGGCGAGGATCGCCTGCTGCTGGAAAAAGCCCTGATCTGACCATCCACCACCGGCACGGGAGCCTTCCGGCCACATAATTGGTTACACTTTGCGGGTTTAATGCGCAATCTGGTTGGCGTAAAGTGCAATTCATCACCAGATTAATCCGATGCCCGCCCAGGAGGCCCATCATGTTCAAACGTATTGCTCTCGTCACCCTGCTGGCGGCCACCACCGCCATCACCGGCTGTGCCAACAGCGACGTCTACTCCGGCGATGTCTACACCAAGGATCGCGCCAAGCAGGTACAGACCGTCAGCTATGGCACCATCCTCTCCACCCGCCCCGTCAAGATCCAGGCCGATGAGAACTCCCTGATCGGCACCATTGGCGGTGCCGTGGTCGGCGGCCTGCTCGGCAGCACCATAGGCGGCGGTCGTGGCAGTGACATCGCGGCGGCCGGTGGCGCCATCGCGGGTGCGGCGGCCGGCAAGGCGGCAGGGGACAAACTCAACCAGGTTGACGGGGTCGAGCTCGAGATCAAGAAAGAGAACGGCGAATCCATCGTGGTGGTACAAAAGGCCAGCCCCACCTTTGTGCCTGGCGCCCGGGTCCGCATGACCCAGGGCAACGGCACCATCAACGTGGCCGTGGTGAACTGATAGCGCCGCTCAAGGTGCACAATGCCATAAAAAAAGGTGAGCCCGGGCTCACCTTTTTGCGCTCTGCACCACTGAGGATTCACCCGCCCAGATGCAGCCAGGCCGCGATGGACAGCTGCAGGCCCACCAGGTCGGCATGGTGGAACAGGGCATGCAGTGATGCACGATCCCCGGCCACCTGCATCATCAGATGCTGTTGTGCCTGCAGGTCGGCCAGCCAGGAGGGGGGCACCGTCAGCGTGCCTGCCGCCTCGGCAACCAGGGATACCCCCTCGAGCAGAGCATGCAGCGCCCGTTGTTGTTCGCCAGCATCGCCACTCTCGAGCCAGAGCTGCTCATGATACTGCCAGTGCTGCATACCCAGGGTAATGCTGGTCTTCTGATCTTTGCCCTCAATCCCTTGCAGGGGCTGCACGGCCAGTGGCTTGCCAAGCCCAGCCAGCCTGTATCCGCGCTGCGCCTTGGACTGGGCACCCAGCCGCAATCCTCCCAGCGCCGCCAGCTTGCTCGCCAGGGTGAACAGGGCGCGGGCATCGCCGGATTTCAGCTCCAGCTCCAGCTCGTCGATCCCGGTACGCCCCAGGGCACCGGCAATCTCCCCCTGATCCCAGGCCAGCTCGATCTCGGCATCTCCGAATGCGATCAGCCAGTGGCGGCGCAGGAAATCGGTGCTGAACTGGGCCACCAGACGGCTCTGGAGTTCATCGCGCACCACCAGACTCGGCCAGATATCGGCAGGAAAGGCAGACAGGGTCGGAATGGTTCCCTCTACCGGGGTGTTGTACTCGGGTCTGGCGTGCAATCCGCCCACGACCTGCCCCCGGCACTTGATGGTCTGCTCGGAAAAATCATCGCTGCGACGAATGCGCAACCCCATCTCGAGCCCACGCAAACCCAGATCGGGCGTGTCGAAATAGACGTTGCCAAGAGTGGCTTGATTGGAAGAGATAATCTCTAGTGAATTCAGAATGTTGGAGAGGGATTCTTGAATATTGCTGGTGACGAAAAACTTTATCTCGATCTCAGTTTGCATAGTCATTCCGGGCTGGCGGGCAACTTTGGGGGGCATGTTCAGGGTCGCGAGGATATAATGCCAGCGACAGTTCACGATTAATTCACGGTTTTATTGATGGCACAGTTCGGTTACCATGCGCCCCTCATAAAATCGTATCGAGTGTTTTTTCACCGACACAGGTTTGGCCATGCCAGTAAATACTATTTTGGGTCTTTTTGCCAAGTCCCCCATCAAGCCGCTGCAGAAGCATATCGTCAAGGTTCACGTGTGCTGCGAACAGCTCATTCCCTTCTTTGATGCCGTCGCTGAAGACCGCTGGGAAGATGCCGAGAAGATCCGGCAACAGATCGCCCAGCTGGAAAAAGAAGCGGACATCCTCAAGCGCGAAATCCGCTTGAAACTCCCCCGCGGCCTGTTCCTGCCGGTCGCCCGTACCGATCTGCTGGAGCTCTTGACCCAGCAGGACAAGATTGCCAACCGTGCCAAGGATATTTCCGGTCGCATGCTTGGCCGCAAGATGGAATTCCCCACCGAGATGCGCGCCGATTTCATGGCCTATCTCAAACGCTGTATCGATGCGACCGCCCAAGCCGAAAAAGCCATCGGAGAACTCGATGAGCTGCTTGAAACCGGCTTTAAAGGACGTGAAGTTGAAATGGTTGCCGAGATGATCCACCAGCTGGATCTCATCGAGGACGATACTGACACCATGCAGATCGGACTGCGCCAACAGCTGCAAGCCGTTGAGCACAAATACAATCCGATCGACGTTATGTTCCTCTACAAGATCCTCGAATGGGTAGGTGACCTGGCTGATCAGGCAGAGCGCGTTGGCGCCCGTCTGGAATTGATGCTGGCTCGTTCGTAATCGACTGACTGGGTAAACACTACTAATGGACATTATCGCGAATTACGGCACCACCCTGGTGCTCGTGGCGGCCTTGTTCGGCTTTTTGATGGCCTGGGGCATTGGTGCGAACGACGTCGCCAATGCAATGGGCACATCGGTCGGCACCAAGTCCCTGACCATCCGTCAGGCGATCATCATCGCCATGATCTTTGAATTTGCCGGTGCCTATCTGGCCGGTGGCGAAGTGACGGCCACCATCCGCAGCGGCATCATCGACAGCAACGCCTTTGCCGACACGCCGGATCTGCTGGTGCTCGGCATGATCGCCTCCCTGCTGGCTGCGGGTCTGTGGCTGATCCTGGCCTCCTATTTCGGCTGGCCCGTCTCCACCACCCACTCCATCATCGGCGCCATCGTGGGCTTCGCCGTGGTGAGCATCGGTCCGGAAGCGGTACAGTGGAACAAGTTTGGCGGCATCGTCGGCTCCTGGGTAGTCACGCCGGCCATCTCGGGCATCATCGCCTACTTCATGTTCATCAGCGTGCAGAAGCTCATCTTCAACACGGACAATCCCCTGGACAATGCCAAGCGCTATGTCCCCTTCTACATGTTCCTGACGTCCCTGGTCATCTGCCTGGTCACCATCAAGAAGGGGCTGACCCACGTCGGTCTGCACCTGAGCAATGGCGAAGGCGCGCTGCTCTCCGTCGCCATCTCCATCGCGGTGGCGTTTGCCGGCTGGATCTATATCCGCGGCCAGCAGTACAACCCGAAAGATGACAGCAAGATGCACTTCGCCAACGTGGAGAAGGTGTTCGGCATCCTGATGATCATCACCGCCTGCGCCATGGCCTTCGCCCATGGCTCCAACGACGTGGCCAACGCCATCGGTCCGCTCTCTGCAGTCGCCTCCATCGTGGCTGCCGGCGGCGAGATCGGCGGCAGCTCCCACATCGCCTGGTGGATCCTGCCCCTTGGCGGCATCGGCATCGTCATCGGTCTGGCCACCATGGGCGAGAAGGTGATGGCGACCGTCGGCACCGGCATCACCCACCTGACCCCGAGCCGTGGCTTCGCAGCCCAGCTGGCCACCGCCGCCACCGTGGTGATAGCCTCCGGCACCGGTCTGCCCATCTCCACCACCCAGACCCTGGTCGGTGCCGTCATGGGCGTCGGTCTGGCACGGGGCATCGCGGCCCTGAACCTGGGCGTGCTGCGCAACATCGTGGTCTCCTGGGTCATCACCCTGCCCGCGGGCGCCATCCTGGCCATCGCCATCTTCTACGTGTTGCAGGCCTGCTTCTCCTGAGCAGCCCACGCCGCACGACAAAAAGCCCGGGTCATTGACCCGGGCTTTTTTATGCTTCGCCCATATCACGCCGTCGATCGGCTGCGCCGTTTACTCCTCGATAAAGGTCCACTCGTCGCGCACCCGGCTGATGGCATCGAGCCGCCGTTTGGCAAGCTGCTCGCGGATTGCCTCCCCCTTGAAGCCGGCCGCCACTATCTCCTTGACCGGCACAGCCTGCGCCGCCTCCAGGGCCTGAGCGACATAGTCCGGCTGGCTGTAGACTTTCTCTTCGAAGCCGGTACGACCGTGGAAGTCGGCGCGACAGGCATCGAGCAGCTGGGTAAAGCGCTCCGGTCTGCGCCAGGCATCGGCCTTGTCGAATACCTTGAGCAGGGTCGCGGGCTTGAGCTCGAAGGCAATGTGGATATGGGTGTGCAGGTCGCTCACCAGCAGTGCCAGATCGCGACACTCGTTCGGCACCCGGAAGCGCTCGCAAAAATCGCGAATGAGCGGCAACCCCTTCTGACCATGGCCGTGATGGCTCGGCCAGAAGGCGGGCGGGGTCAGCCCCTTGCCAAAGTCGTGGCAGAGGGACGCGAAGCGCACGGTCAGTTCGGGGGAGAGACGACATGCCTGCGCCAGCACCATCATGGTGTGGATGCCGGTGTCGATCTCCGGGTGCCATCTGGCAGGGGCCGGCACACCGAACAGGGCATCGAGCTCGGGGAAGAGCGCCTTGAGTGCGCCGCATTCGCGCAGCACCTCGAAGAAGATCTGGGGTGTCGGCCCCAGCAGCACTTTTTCCAGCTCCTTCCAGACCCGCTCCGGGGTCAGGTGGGCCAGCTCTCCAGCCTCCGTCATCTCGCGCATCAGCCCCAGCGTCTCGGGGGCCACCACGAACCCCTGGGCATGGAAACGGGCGGCGAAGCGCGCCACCCGCAGGATGCGCAGGGGATCCTCGGCAAAGGCCGGCGAGACATGGCGCAGCAACCGCGCCTCCAGATCCTGCACGCCGCTGTAGGGATCGTGCAGTTGCCCGTCCTCATCTTCGGCGATGGCGTTGATGGTGAGATCCCGGCGCAGCAGATCCTGCTCCAGCGTCACCTCGGGGGCGGCATGGCAGACGAAGCCGGTGTAACCCTGCCCCTGCTTGCGCTCGGTGCGCGCCAGGGCGTACTCCTGCTGGGTTTTGGGGTGAAGAAAGACTGGAAAGTCTCGGCCCACCTGGGTGAATCCGAGACCCAGCATCTGCTCCACCGTGGCGCCGACCACCAAGTGATCCCGATCCCCCTGGGGCAATCCCAACAGGCGATCCCGCACCGCCCCTCCGACCAGATAAATCTGCACGCGCACTCTCCCTCGATAAACTTGCCACGATGATACCGCTTTTGGCCAAGAGAGACGATGTGAACCCGTCGCACCAGGCTCGCCATCACTCGGCCGGGCGGCGGCTTCCCGTCATCGTCCCGGGCGACTCAGCCCGTGGTTCGAGCCAGCTCCCCTTATGGTATCCGGGTCTTTGACATCCCTTTTGGGAGGCTTTAACCTGCCGCCCATAACAATGGAATGGATCCTTATGTACACACAGTTCTTCGGTCTGTCGGAGCCCCCGTTCTCCATCTCGCCCAACCCCAAATACCTCTATATGAGCGAGCGTCACGGGGAGGCCCTCGCCCACCTCAACTACGGGTTGCAGGACGGTGGTGGCTTCGTGCTGCTGACCGGGGAAGTGGGTACGGGAAAGACCACCGTCTCCCGCTGTCTGCTGCAGCAATTGCCCGCTGACACCGAGATCGCCTACATCCTCAATCCCTCTCTGACCGAGCGGGATCTGCTGGCCGCCATCTGCGACGAATTCCAGTTGCCCTACGGCGAAGAGGCCAGCCTCAAGCAATTGTTCGACCTTATCCGGGATCATCTGCTGGCGAATCTGGCGGCAGGCAAGCGCAGCGTGGTGCTGGTGGATGAAGCCCAGCACCTGCTGCCCGGCGTGCTGGAGCAGTTGCGACTGCTCACCAATCTGGAGACAGACGAGAAGAAACTGCTGCAGGTGGTGCTCATCGGCCAGCCCGAGCTGCAACAGATGCTGCGCCAGCCCCTGCTGCGCCAGCTGGCGCAGCGGATCACCGCCCGCTATCACCTGCTGCCGCTGTCGCGCCAGGATGTGGATGCCTATGTCCGCTTCCGGTTGCAGGTGGCAGGCTGCGTCCAGCCCATCTTCACCCCCAGGGCCATCCAGACCCTGCATCGCCTCTCCGGGGGCATTCCCCGTCTCATCAACCTCATCTGCGACCGCGCCCTCATCGCCGCCTTCGCCCGTGGCAGCCACAAGATAGTGCACGGGGACATCAGCCAGTCCGCGTATGAGGTGAGCGGCATTCGCGACGAGGGAAGCTGGCAATCCGGCCTCACGGTCGCCCTGGTGGGCGCCCTGCTGGTCGCCACCGGCTGGTGGGGCTGGCAATTCTTTGGATTCTTCCCAGCCCGCCCCCTGGTCAAGGTCGAGGTACCGGTCAAGGTGGATGACACGCCGGAGCAGCAGGCCCAGCTGACCCGCGCCATCAATCAGGCGCTGGAGCCGGACGTCGCCATGCAGAATCTCTACAAGGTATGGGGCTACCAGGCCGAGCTGGAGGAGGCAACCTGCGACAATGCCCCCCGTGCGGGCCTGCGCTGCCAGGAGGGAGAAGCCTCCCTGGCGCAATTGCAGGCGCTGCAATACCCGGCCCTCATCAGTCTCACCGACGAGACCGGCGGCCTCTATTACGCCACCCTGGTCAGCCTGGGGGCGGACAAGGCTTCCCTGCTCATCGGCAACCAGAGCTGGCAGGTGGACAGGCAGTGGCTCTCCGACGCCTGGGGCGGCAGCTACACCCTGCTCTGGCGCATGCCCAGGGGCAACGTGCCCCTGATAGCGAGCAATGCCGGGGCTGCCCAGGTGCAGTGGCTGGACAACGCCCTTAGCCGCGCCATGCAGCAACCCGATCGCAAGGTGAGCCGCTTTGATGCCACCCTCAAGAACAAGCTGCAACAGTTCCAGCGCGAGCAGGGACTGACCCCGGACGGCATCGCCGGCAGCAACACCCTGCTGCGGCTGAATGTGGCCTCCGGCGAACCCATGCCCAGGCTGGAGGATGAATCCCTGCGAGCCAGCACGCCGGTCGATCTCGACAGCGTGGCGGATGATGAGACGGATCCCATGGTCGAGGAGGCCTCCTGATGTCCACCCTGCTCAAGGCCCTGCGCCGGGCCGACCAGCCCCAGTTCACCCCCCATATGCCGCTCATGGGTCTGCCCGTGAGCCAGGAAGAGGAGCCCAACCGCCGCTGGATCTGGTGGGCCCTGGTGCCCCTGGCCCTGGTGATGGGCGCCGCCGCCAACTATGGCTGGCACCTCTATCACCTCAAACCCGTGGAACAGCAGGTCGAAGTGAAGGAAGTGGTGACTCCCCCCTTCGTGCGGGTCGAACCCAGGCCCATGATCACCCGGCCGCTGCCGCCCCCCCTGCCGGAGCCCGTGGTCGCTCCAAGACCTGCCGCAACCCCGGCTGCGACTACCGCAAACCAGGGGGGACAGAGTCTGGCAGAACGGCTGATGGCCGCCCTCAACAACACGCCGCTGGTGGAAGAGAGTGCGCCCCAGGCTCAGGTCCAGACCAGTGCCATCCCCCTCGGCGCCCTGGCCCCGGCCCTGAAACAGCAGGTACCGTCCCTGACCTATGGTGCCCACAACTACTCCTCCGACCCGGCCAAGCGGGCCGTCGTGCTCAATGGACGGGAGTGGCGCGAGGGGAATGAGATCGCCCCCGGTGTCATCCTGGCAGCCATCGCCCAGGACTACATCGTCCTGCAGGTCGACGGCCAGTATGCCAGCCTCAAGGCGCTGCAAGACTGGCGCGGCTGATCTGCCGGCATCCGGTGGCCCTCCCCCCGGGAGGGTCACCGCCCATTCTGAGGGAGCCCGAGAGCTCCCCTTTTTCATCAATAACCTACACTCGACCATTGCCATGCGCCGGGTCGGGGATCGCCCTCCTGATGGCGGGCGGACTTATCATCAGAACATGAGCACACTGTGAGCCACTCAGACAACACCACCTTCGCCACCCGCATTCTGGACTGGTACCAGATCCACGGCCGCAAGACCCTGCCCTGGCAGCAGGACAAGACCCCCTACCGGGTCTGGGTCTCCGAGATCATGCTGCAACAGACCCAGGTTGCCACTGTCATCCCCTATTACGAGCGGTTCATGGCCCGCTTCCCCGACGTGCTGGCCCTGGCCAACGCCCCCATCGACGAGGTGCTGCATCACTGGACCGGGCTTGGCTACTACGCGCGCGCGCGCAACCTGCACAAGGCTGCCCAGCAGATCCGCGATCTGCACGGCGGCCTCTTTCCGGAACAACTGGAAGAGGTGATGGCCCTGCCCGGCATCGGTCGCTCCACCGCCGGGGCCGTGCTCTCCCTCTCTCTGGGCCAGCCCCACGCCATCCTGGATGGCAATGTGAAGCGGGTACTCACCCGCTGGCTGGCGCTGGCGGACTGGCCGGGCCAGAAGCAGGTCGAGCACGATCTCTGGGAGCTGGCGACCCGCCTCACCCCGCGCGTCGGGGTGGCCCAGTACAATCAGGCCATGATGGACATGGGGGCCACCGTCTGCACCCGCAGCAAGCCCGCCTGCGAGCGCTGCCCGGTGCAGGCCGATTGCCAGGGGCTGTCGCAGGGCAACCCCACCGCCTACCCTCACTGCAAGCCGAAGAAGAGCATTCCGGCACGCAACGGCATTATGCTGATCATCCGCCACGGCGATCAGCTGCTGCTGGAGAAGCGTCCGCCGCAAGGGATCTGGGGCGGGCTTTACTGCTTCCCGCAGGTGGAATCCCTCACCGAGGTGACCGGACGACTGCGGGAGTTGGGGCTGGAGGATGCCGCCTATCAGGAGCTCGCTGGATTTCGTCACACTTTCAGCCACTTCCACCTCGATATCCGCCCTTTGCTGATCGAAATGGCTGTTCCGCCCGCCCCCCTGCTCATGGAAGCGGATACCCGACTCTGGTATAACTTACGCCATCCTGCCGAGGTGGGATTGGCGGCGGCCACGGCCCGTCTGCTCGCCTACCCGGACTTACAACCAGACTTGCAACCACAGAGGTCAACATGAGCCGTACCGTATTTTGCCTGCGCCTGAAGAAAGAAGCGCCGGGTCTCGATTTCCAACTCTACCCCGGTGAACTCGGCAAGCGGATCTTCGACAACATCAGCAAGGAAGCCTGGACCGAGTGGCAGAAGAAGCAGGTCATGCTGATCAACGAGAAGAAGCTGAACATGATGAATCTCGAGCACCGCCAGTTGCTGGAAAAAGAGATGGTCAGCTATCTGTTCGACGCGGGTGAAGTCCAGATCGACGGCTACACCCCTCCCAGCCAGTGAGCGGGAATCGAGTCAAAGGGCCAGCGTCCCCCTGAGTCGTCAATATGCCGCAGGGTGACACCAATCCTGGCTCAGGCCAGTCAGTGACGGGCGGCCCCACCGCCCGGTTTGAGGATCTTATGGGTCGTTTTTTTGGGCTGCTGTGCGCCCTGCTGTTTCTCTCTGCCTGTTCATCCACACCCCAGACCAGCGGGGGTGGCGATGATGATCTGGTCAACGGCAAGGACGTGCGCGGTTTTGAACACATGATCAGTGCGCTCTCCCATAACGTGAACGAGATATGGGGGCGCGAGGCGCTGTTCGCGGGCAAGTTTGACTACGTCAAATACACGGATCAGTACAAGAGCCGCGCCCACATCGATTTCTCCAGCGGTCACATCATGGTGGAGACCGTCTCGGGTCTGGATCCCCGTGCCCACCTGCGTCGCGCCATCATCGAAACCCTGCTGACCCCGGACGATCCGGCAGAGGTCGACCTTTATTCCGACCGTGAGATCATGCCAGGTGGCGAGCCCTTCCTCTATGGCCAGGTGCTGGACAACCAGGGGCAAGCGATCCGCTCCAGCTGGCGTGCAGAGCGTTATGCCGACTATCTGATCGCCAACGCGATGAAGAAGCGCACCCTCGGGATCCGCAACATCTTCTTCATCGACATTCCCATGGTGGCCAACCACGAAGACAGGCGCGGCTACAAATACGCCAGCATCATCCGCGATGCCTCCCGCAAGTACGGGGTCGCCGAGAGTCTCATCTACGCGGTGATCAAGACCGAGAGCAGCTTCAACCCCTATGCGGTCAGCCACGCCAACGCCTATGGCCTGATGCAGGTGATCCCGGCTACCGCTGGGCGGGATGTCTATGTAAGGGTCAAGGGCAAGGATGGCCAGCCGACCAGGGAAGATCTGTTCAATCCGGCCTACAACATCGATGTGGGGACCGCCTACCTGCACCTGCTGCAGACCGTCTATCTGGCGGATATCCAGGATCCCCAGTCCCGCCGCTATGCGGTGATCTCCGCCTACAACGGTGGTGCCGGAGGGGTGCTCAACACCTTCTCCAACGATCGCAAGGCGGCCCCCGGCATGATCAACCGCCTCTCCCCCGAGGCCGTCTATCAGGTACTGACCGAACAACATCCCAAGGCAGAGGCTCGCCGCTATCTCTACAAGGTCAATCAGGCCGAGAAGGGGTTCAAGCGAACCGTCGCAAGCCGGGCTGGCTGATGGCATGCAAGAAGGGCGCTCCTGGAGCGCCCTTCTCATTTACTGTGGCCAGAAAGCTTACTTGGCGATGAAGCCACCCTTGCTCAGGGGCGCAGCCCCCACCTTCTCCAGGTGTTCCACCTCGACTTCGGTCTTGTTCCAGCTGTGGTCCACCTCGCCGCGCACGCGGATCAGATCGTCAGGGCCTACCTCGGTACCGCGCCACACGTCACCGTCCACCTCCACTTCCACCTCGCCGCTGTCGTCACGGAACAGGTAGTTTTCGCCACCCAGGTGTTTGACCAGCTTGCCTTCCAGGGTCACCCACTGATCATCGGCCACGTCTTTCAACTGGGCGACCGATACCTTGTTCTGCTCCTTGGGGCCGGTGTAGGCCGCCATGGCGAAAGAAGAGACGGACATCAGGGCCACCAGGGCGATTGCTTTTGCGTTGTTCATTTCATGCTCCTGTCTTTGCTGTATGAGGGCATCTTGCCCGGGGGCGCGTGAAACAAACGTGAAGCCTCCCCATTCAGGGAGGAGTGATGTGATCGCAAGCGATTAAATGGCCACGGCATGCTGCAAAAATGTATTCGAGTGGATACCTTTTCACCTGGCCATGCGGGTTCCCAGCCCGCCGCCATCGAGGAACAGCCCGCAGGCCCGCCCTGCCCCATCCATGAGAACAGCTACATGAACAAATGGCTTTTGTGTTTATTGGGTCTCTTCGCCCTCACGGCCCATGCCGCCGAGACACGTCCCCCCTTCTCCCGCATCGTGATGTTCGGCGACAGCCTCTCCGATACCGGCAAGATGTACGACAAGATGCGCGGTTACCTCCCCTCCAGCCCGCCTTACCATCAGGGCCGCTTCTCCAACGGCCCGGTCTGGCTGGAGCAGCTCACCCAGCACTTCCCGGGCCTCGCCATCGCCAACGAGGCGGAAGGGGGCGCCACTGCCGTGGCCTACAACAAGATCTCCTGGAACCCCAAGTATCAGGTCATCAACAACCTGGACTACGAGGTGACCCAGTTCCTGCAAAAGGATGGCTTCAAGCCCGACGATCTGGTGATCCTCTGGGTCGGTGCCAACGACTACCTGGCCTATGGCTGGAACACCGAGCAGGATGCCAAGCGGGTGCGCGACGCCATCAGCGATGCGGCCAACCGCATGGTATTGAACGGTGCCAAGCAGATCTTGCTGTTCAACCTGCCGGATCTGGGCCAGAACCCCTCGGCCCGCAGCCAGAAAGTGGTCGAGGCAGCCAGCCATGTCTCCGCCTACCACAACCAGCTGCTGCTGAATCTGGCACGCCAGTTGGCTCCCACCGGCATGGTGAAATTGTTCGAGATCGACAAGCAGTTCGCCGAGATGCTGCGCGAGCCACAGAACTTCGGCCTGAGCGACACCGAACACGCCTGCTATGGCGGCGGCTATGTGTGGAAGCCGTTCGCCTCCCGCAGCGCCGCCACCGACAGTCGACTGGCCCCCTTCAATCCCGAGGAGCGCCTTGCCATCGCCGGCAACCCTCTGCTGGCTCAGGCCGTCGCAACGCCCATGGCGCGCCGCAGTGCGGGCGAGCTGAACTGTGAAGGCAAGATGTTCTGGGACCAGGTCCACCCCACCACAGTGGTACACGCCGCCCTGAGCGAGCGGGCTGCCGCCTTCATCGAACAGGAGTACGAATTCCTCCCTCGATAACGGAGGCCATCCTGCCAGGGCCGGCGCTTCGCCGGCCCTCTTGCCGACAAGGGAAAGCAACCCCATATGACACCCATCACAGATTCGAGTCACGGTTCCCCGGCGCTCTTCTGTCTCCACTATGATGCAGATGGATATCACAATATGTTTTATATCAGTTGCTTGTAGATCGAGAAAAGCGAGCTACGTTTAAACGTGTTGTGGTCGAACACAGGCCCAACCCACGAGGCGAGGCGACATGAATTCGCGCTCCCCACACACAAGATTGCAGAGGCATCTATGAACAAAACACTGATTACCTTGCTGGTTTCAGGCTTGCTTGCGGCCAACGCCCAGGCAGCCGGACAAGACAACACCTGGTATGGCGGTGCCAAACTGGGTTGGTCCAACTTCTACGGTGTCGATGAAAGCAACGCCATCGCCATCACCGACAAAGACGACGATGAAGTCGGCGCCGGTGCGTTCGCCGGTTACCAGATCAACCAGAATCTGGGTGTCGAACTCGGTTATGACTACCTTGGCAAGCTCAAGTACAGCGGCACCCGCAATGGCGCGGCCTTCAATGACTCCGTGCAAGCCCAGCTGGCCCAGCTCACGCTGAAACTGGGCTTCCCGGTTGCGGACAATCTGGACCTTTACGGCCGTGTCGGGGGCGGCTATGGCTGGACCGACAGCGATCAGCTGGAAAACGACAGCCGCTTCACCTTCGTCGGCGCGCTCGGTGCGGAGTATGCCCTGAACCTGGATTGGGCAGCCCGCCTCGAATACCAGTACAGCACCCCGTATGGCAGCCGTGACGATACCGGCCTACGCATGGACAACGGCCTGCTCTCCCTGGCCGCCGTCTATCGCTTCGGTCAGGTTGCACCGGCTCTGCCGGTCGCTGCTCCCGCCCCCGCGCCCGAGCCCGTGATGGTCGACAAGCAGTTCACCTTGAGCTCGGACGTGCTGTTTGACTTCAACAAGGCCACCCTCAAGCCCCAGGCCGGGCAGGCGCTGGATACCCTCTACAGCCAGATTGAAGAGGCCAGGCCCAAAGACGGGTCGGCCACCGTCATCGGCTATACCGACCGCATCGGTTCCGAGACCTACAACCAGAAGTTGTCCGAGCAGCGTGCCCGGACCGTGGCCGATTACCTGATTGGCAAGGGCCTGCCTGCCGGCAAGGTCAATGTGGAAGGGCGTGGCAAGCAGTCTCCCGTCACCGGCGACAGCTGCACCAGCAAATCCAAGCGCGAGCTGATCGTCTGCCTGGCCCCGGATCGCCGGGTAGAGGTCAAGGTACAGGGCGTCTCGGAAGTACAGCAATAACGACGACCCCAAACAAAACGGGAGGCCATGGCCTCCCGTCTTTTTTTATGCTTCCTCAGATGCGCGTGCGTACATCCGCCGCAATCTGATCGAGCAACAGTTGCCAGCCCTGTCCCAGCTCGTTCACCAGGGCGCCATACCCATCGGCAGGCAGCACCCGCTCCTGCTGGAAGGGAACATCTCTCAACACGACCCCCTCCTCCGTCAGCAGGCGCCAGCGACCGCTAAGCAGGGCCCGGCCGTCGTGCCGCCCCTGGAAACGCTCGACCGAGATGCTCAGCACAGGCCCCTTGCGGGCCCCGTCCTGACGCACCACCCAGCCAGGCAAGCGGCTGGAGAGGCCATTGAGGGTCAACTGGTTCAACTGGGCATCGAGGGAACCTGCCCAGCGATGGTACTCGGCAAAGTGCAACTCCTTGCCCTCCAGCTGATAGACCAGGCTCATCCGGTCAAGCTGACCGGACAGGGCGACGGGGCGCAGCACCAACTGGTGCTGCGGCTGCGCCGTGGTGACACTCGACGGCGCCGTGTCAGCATCCAGCGAATAGTAATGCAGCGTCGTCGGCGCACTGCCACATCCCGCCAGCAGGCCCAGCAAGGCCAGCGTCAACATCCGTTTTTTCATCATTTTCCTCGCTTGGGCTCGGGATCCCGCGGACGAGCGCGGTCAAAGATCAGCGAACTCGGCTGCTCGTTCAGTGAATGGACCAGAGGTTGCAACTCACTCATCAGCTGGTTGAGTGATTGCACCGACTGACGCAGCTCCTGATTGGTCTGGGAACCGGCATCATAGGTCTGCAACGTCTCCTGCAACTGCTTGAGGCTCTGGTTGAGGGAGGCCGGCAACTGCTGGGTCGACTGCTGACCGGTAAACTGCTCCAGATTCGCACTCACGGCACTGACATGCTTGAGCGTCTTGTCCAGCGTCATCAGGGTGCTGTTGACCTGAGTGAGGGTGGTGGCCATGTCCATGTCGACGAACTTGTCGAGGATGAGGTTCACCTTGCGCTCGATCTGATCCAGCCCGGCCTGGGCAGTCGGGAAGACCTGATAGCCCGCCATCTTGAGCGGCTGATAGACAGGCGCATCCGGATAGAAGTTCAGATCGATCACCTTGCCCCCCGTCAGCAGGCTGGCGGTCTTGAGGCTGGCCCTCAGCCCTTCCTTGAACTGCTTGTTGAACAGGGCCCGCCACTGCTCCTTCTCCGCATTGGCATAACGGTGGGAGAGACGCTGCACCTCGATGCGCGCCAGCACCGGGATCTGCCGGCTCTTGAATAGCTGGACGCCCTTGTCGTCGATGAGATAGGGAGCCGAGATGACGGTACCGACCCGGATGCCGCGATACTGTACCGCCGCGCCGGGATGCAGCCCGCCCACGTCATTGTCGAACAGGAAGACATAGTCGATGAACTGATCCAGGCTACCGGCCAGCACGCTCTCCTCGTCCTTGAACAGCACGAACTCGTCGTTCTGTTTCACCGGCTCCCCCGGCAACCAGCCGGGAGGCAGCCCCATGGTGATGCCGCCGTTGATCAGGCTCTCCAGCGAGTCCATCTTCACCTTCATCCCCTCGCTGCTCATGGAGACCTCGAAGCCGGGCGTCAACCAGAACCGGGAGTTGCTGCTCACCAGGACGTCATAAGGCGCGTTGATGAAGAGCTGGTACTGCATCTCGCTCTTCTCGGGCAGGAATTTGGCCTCTTCGACCTGACCGATGGTGAATCCCTGATAGCTGATGGGGGAACCCGCGCCCAGCGCGTTGGCATCCCGGCTGGACAGGGATAGCCGCAATCCCCTGGCATCCAGGGATGTCAAGGGCGGCCTGTCCAGCATGGCGTATTCGCTTCGCGCCCTGCCCTTCTTGCCGGGAGAAAGCTCGATATAGGCACCGGAGAGCAAGGTGCCAAGACCGGAAACGCCCTCACGCCCGACCCTGGGCTTGACCACCCAGAACTGGCTGTCTTTCTTGAGCATGCCGGCGGCGGCATTGGTCAGGCGAGCCTTGAGCACGGCATGGCTATAGTCCTCGCTGAGCTCCACCGTCTCGATACGGCCCACCTCCACTTCACGAGAACGGATCACCGTCTTGCCCGCCACTATGCCCTCGGCGGTCGCCACCGTCAGGGTGAAGCTCGGCCCTTGTGAATACCAGTGCTGGAACAGCATCCAGGCGCCGATGAAGAGGGCCAGCAAGGGCACCATCCAGATAGCGGCAGCCGAACTCATGAAATCAGAGCCCGGTTTCCACCTTGTCTTACGCTCACTCACGTTCGCGTTCTCCTTGTTGTAAATCCCAGATCAGGCGGGAATCAAAACTCATGGCAGCCACCATGGTGACCAGTACGACCCCGGCAAAGGCGACGGCCGCAGGGCCAGGGTAGATGGTCATCAGATTGTCGAGCCGGATGAGACCGGCCAGGATGGCCACCACGAAGACGTCGATCATCGACCAGCGCCCCACAAATTCGGTCATGCGATAGAGTTTGAGCTTGCCGAGGGGAGATGCCCCCTGGCCGCGCTGCACCACGTAGCAGAGCCACAGCAGCGCCAGGATCTTCACCAGCGGCACCACCACGCTCGCGAAGAAGATGACGGCGGCAATGGGGTAGGAGCCCATGGCCCACAGCAGCACCACCCCGCCCATGATGGTCGAGGGGCTGTCATCCCCCAGGAACACGGTGTCCATGATGGGATACAGGTTGGCTGGGATATAGAGGATCACCGAAGTGATCAGCAGGGCCCAGGTGCGGTTCAGACCACCCGGCTTGCGGCTGTGCAGGTGATCCCCGCAGCGAACGCAACTATGGGCATCCTGCTCGTTCAGGGCGCCGCAGATGTGACAGCCCACCAGACCGCACGACAGGGCGCTCTCCTCGGGATCCAGCTCCCTCGCCGCCGTCGGACCGAACAGTCGCTGCCACAGCCACATCCGATCCAGGGAGGAGATCATCTTGATGAGCAGCAGGGTGTAGCCAACGAAGGCCCAGAACGACAGCCCCATCTTGATGTCGGCCATCCCCATCAGCTTCACCAGAGAGATGAGCACGCCGATGAGGAAGACGTCCACCATCAGCCAGGGCTTGATCCGGCACAGCAGGCGGCCAAGGGAGCGCAGGGCCTTGCTGTGCAGATCCTTGTCCAGGCGCCACAGCACCAGCATGATGGAGCCGATATAGACCAGCGGCAACCCGATCAGGGTAATGCTCAGCACGGCCCCGAGGAACAGGTAGCCTTGATCCACCAGGGTGGTGATGCACTGCAGGAAGGTCATCTCCTGCCCCACCCCCTTGGCCGAGAACGACATGAAGGTAAAGGCGTTGGAGAGCACGAACATGATGATGGCCGCAAAGCCATAGGCGATGGGCCTGCGCTCCTGCTCCGGCAGATGACGAGTCAGGGTATGGCCGCAGCGCGGACAACTGCTCGTCTCCCCCACGGCCAGCTCGGTGGCCGGCACCAGCAGGTCACACTCTTCGCAGGCGGTCGCGTCATGGGTATAGGTGGGTGGATGTTGGTGTGAAACCGGATGCAAGATAAGACCCCAGCATGAGGCCCGCCACGGGGCCAGAGCCGCCAATTATTGCAGCAGTGGCCCCTGCCGACCAGCCCTGTCGTTGTCCATCCTGCCCGGGTGTGAGAATGACTTTGACAAGGCAGTGACCATTTAGCACAATCAAACGCCACTTTTTTTCCGCGGGACAATAATTTATGACAACTGAATCCCCAAGCTACTCCACTATCGAGCAGGCCTTCTCCCTCGGGAACGGGCAAGATTCTGCCCTCAACTGGTTGCGCAAAAACCGTAGCCAGGTCGCCATCTTCCTGGTGAGCGGCATCAAGCTGGAGGGGACCATCAGCGGTTTTGACCAGTACAGCGTGCTGTTGACCGATGCCCATGGCAATCAGCAACTGGTCTACAAGGCCAAGATTTCCACCATTGCCATGCACTCCGGCCGTCCTGCCGTCAGCATCCAGCGGGCCCGCAAGCCACGGGTTTCCATGGCGCCGCGCCCCCATGGCGCCCCCAGCCGTTATGACGACAACCAGGGTGGTGGCAGCGAGCAGTAAATCTCGCCACTGCCCATCCTGACGGTGTCGCTGCGTCAGCCAGTGACACCTGTTCCCCACTCTCATGTTTCGCCTGTCCCGTATGAGAGTGGGGCTTCTCTCCCGAGCCGGTTGTTGACCCGCTCGTCTTCGTTACTCAGTAGGTCAACCCGACCGGTTTTCCCTCTCTGACCATGCAGACCTGCATGCCGGCCGCTTCACCGGCCTGTGCGCCTATGCCCGTATCCTCGAACACCAGACATTGACCGGGCTCGACACCCAGGCGTCGCGCCACCAGCAGGAAGGTGTCTGGATGGGGTTTGTGCAGCTCCACGTCGTCGGCGGTAACCACCACGGGGAAATACCGATCCAGCCCTGTGTTGCGCAGCACCGCTTCGGCATTTATACGGGGGGAGCCTGTCCCTATGCCCATGGGGATCCGGCCGTGATAGCGTTCCACCAGATCCAGCATGGCCGGGAAGGGGGTGGCCTTGTGCAGGTTGGCGACATAGTGTTCGGTCTTGCAGCGTGTCACCACCAGGGGATCCAGCGCGATCTGCTGCACTTCGGCCACCAGCAGGGCTATCTTGCGGCTGGGCATGCCTCCCAGCTCATAAAACCAGTCGGCGTCGAACCGAAAGCCAAACTCGCGGGCGGTGTGCTCCCAGGCGGCCAGGTGCAAGGGCATGGAGTCCACCAGAGTGCCGTCGAGGTCGAAAACCAGGCCTTGAAATCCGGATAGGGTCATGGTGCAGGATCTGTCTGTGAAAAATGGGCCCCCATTCTAGCCAGAGCGCGGGCGCATCGCCATGCGCCAGATGGCGAGAAACGCTTGCCACCTCATTTATACAGGGCGGCGTGGATCTGATGCCGGGCAGGCAGCCCCCACGCAGGTGTCAGCGATAGGCCAGGGTACAGGCCCGCCCTTGTGATTTGGCGTGATAGAGTGCCTGATCCGCCTGCTCGGTCAGGGTTTGCCACTCCTTGTCCGATGACGGGACCAGATAGCTGAACCCGATGCTGACGGTGAGTGTCGCCGCCACCCGGGAAGCCGGATGGGGAATTTGCAAGGCGTCAAGGCCGTGGTGGATCTGCTCCGCCAGCCGCTCCGCCTCTCCCGGCTGCGGTGAACACAGCAGGATGACAAACTCCTCCCCCCCATAGCGGGCCACCAGGTTGGTACGCCGCCGCTCGGTATCCTGCAGCAGTGCCGCCACCCGCTGCAGGCACTGATCCCCCTTGCCGTGGCCGAAGTGATCGTTGTAGGACTTGAACTCGTCCACATCGATCATCAGCACCGCCAGCACCCCCTGATGGCGGCGAGCCCGCTCCCACTCCCGTTCCATGGTGATGTCCCATTGGCGGCGGTTGGCGATGCCAGTCAGGGGATCTTCCAGAGACAGCAGGGAGAGGCGCCGGTTGGCCTCCTCCAGCGCCCGGTTGGTATCGGCCAGTTGCCGGGTGCGCTCCTGCACCCTCAGCTCCAGCTCCCGATTGAAGCGCTCAAGCTTCTCCTGGGTGCGCTGGCGGATCAGCAACTGGGAGAGCACGGCGGCATACTGCTTGAAGATCTCGCTCTGATACGCCTTGAGGGGGCGCCGCCAGAGCAGGTTGTCGGCGGCGATCCAGCCGATGGGGGTACTCCCGTCCCAGAGCGACACCATGGCGTTCCAGCCGCGACCCACCTCCTGCTTCTCGTAATAGAGAGGCGTGTCCTCCAGCACCAGGACATAGTCCTTGCGACGCAGCGCCTCCTGCACCGTGGGGTGATCCGGAATGGGGCTGATGAAATGGCGCTCGTCGATGAGCTCACCCGCCTCGTTGGTACCCCAGGTACCGTGCATGATCTTGAATTCACTGTCAGTCAGGAAGATGGCGATGCGATCGAACTGCAACTCCTGGCGGGCCAGTGCCACCGCGTCGTGCAGCAAACGATCCTCGCTCTCGCAGCGGGAGAGCTTGACCCCCACCTGATGCAGCGCCTGCAGCATGCTGAGGAAAGAGTCCTGCAGGGCCTGGCTGCGCACGAGGTCTGCCTGGGTGTGGAGCCGCTGATCCCGCTCCAGATCCACCTGTCCCGCGAGTCGCCGACTCTCGAGCTCGGCGGCGAGATAATGCATGAGCAGCTGGATGCTCTGCTGCTGGCGTCTTGGCAGGCGATCGAGACGACGGCGGGTTTCCAGATAGACCACGGCCTCCAGCCCCTTGTGACGCTTGAGGGGGAAGCTGGCGCGCAGGCGCGGGATCTCGGGTTCGACGCTCTCCCTCTCCCAGATGGCACGGGTCGGCGCGATGGGCTCCACCAGCAACTGGCCGAGCGCAAGGGAACGTTCGATGAAGAGGATGGGCAACTCGAGGGAAGAGAGGATGTCAGCGCTCAGGCAGAGCAGACCCTGTTCCGGGCGATAGTGATAGAGCTGGGGCGTCGGAGCACGCAGCCACAGATAGATCTGTTCAGCCTCTGTTTTTTCCCTGACCGCAGACAAGGTCACTTCACAGAGATGTTCAAAACTGGTGAAGTGCTCCGGATCCCATTCTTCCATGCCAAATCATCCTTGGTTGTATCCAAGCGAGTATATCGGCAAAGCCCGGCCATTAATTGACCGGGCAATCAAAAGCGAGATCCAGAGCCCAGTTTTTACAACAGATTCAATGCCTGCATGGCACTGCGGATGCGCTCGCGGGTGGCCTCGGAGAGCGGCATCACCGGCAGACGGCACTCTTCGCTGCACAGACCCAGCAGGGAGACCGCATACTTGGCCCCTGCGGGGCTCGGCTCGGCGAACATGGCCTGGTGCAGCGGAATGAGCTTGTCCTGCAATTCCCGGGCAGCTTGCCACTCACCGGCCAGCGCCAGGTTCTGCACCTCGGCCACCAGCTTGGGGGCCACGTTGGCCGTCACCGAGATGCAACCCTGGCCACCACCGATGTTGTAGGCCACGGCGGTGGCATCTTCACCGGAGAGCCAGGCAAACGGCTTCTTGATGAGCTGGCGTTCAACCCAGGGGCGGGCCAGATCACCGGTGGCATCCTTCACGCCGGCAATGCGCGGCAACTCGGCCAGACGGGCCAGGGTCGCCGGCTGCACGTCAACGATGGCGCGGGGCGGAATGTTGTAGACGATGATGGGTTTGGTGGTGGCGTCGTGCACCGCCTTGAAGTGGTGGTAGAGCCCTTCCTGATTGGGGCGGTTGTAGTAACCGGCCACATGCAGGGTGGCATCCGCTCCCATCTGCTCGGCATAGCGGGTGTATTCAATGGCTTCAACCGGGTTGTTGGAGCCTGCACCTGCGATCACGGGAATGCGCCCGGCCACCAGCTTGACCACCAGCTCCACCACGCGGCAATGCTCATCGTGGGTCAGGGTCGGGCTCTCCCCGGTCGTGCCGACCGGCACTATGCCATGGGTTCCCTGCTCTATGTGCCACTCCACCAGGCGAGCCAGTGCGGCCTCGTCCAGCTGGCCCTGTCGAAATGGGGTGATCAGGGCAACTATCGAACCTTGAAACATGGGATTTCCTTCTCCTAAACAGATGGATTGGTCAATAAAAAGCCCCGGTACGGGAGTCGCTACCGGGGCTTGAATCGTCTCAGGGATGAGAGGTTACGCGCGCACGCCAGCAGGCCCGATTGTCAGGCTGTGTTTATGCTTTCGTTTCGATACGCATGACCGCATTGCATCATCTCTGGGTAAATAAGGCGTCTGGGCATATTTCGGGAACACGGCATAAATGTCAAGGCGAAAGCGGCCATGTATAATGGCCGCCCAAAAATGCGTGGAGAGACCCAATGAGCCGTCCTGTCAGTGCCGTCAGTCAGATGCTGGAACGTAACCAAGCCCTCTTTGTCGGCAAGCGGCTGTTGGTGTGCGGTGCCCTGGAGGATGATTATCCTCGTCAACTGGCCGAGTTGGCACAAAGCCTGACCGTCTTCACCACGGATTACTGCTATTACCGCAGCCAGCAGGCTGCTCTGGGAGACGCCATCCTGTTCGATCACCAGCTGGGGGGCGCCCCCCGATTCGATGCCCTGCTGCTGCTGATGCCCAAGGCCAAGGCCGAGGCGCAATACCTGCTGGCCATGATGACGCCGCTGCTCGAAAGCGGGGCCGACCTGTTCCTCGCCGGCGAGAACCGGGGCGGCATCAACGGGGCAGACAAGCTGCTGGCACCTTATGGCGAGAAACCGATCAAACGCGACTCTGCGCGCCGCTGCTCTCTCTACCACGGCACGTTCGACAAACCGGTTGTCCCCTTCGAGCTGGACGCCTGGTTCAGTCGCTATGAGTGCCAGGCGGGCGACACCACCCTGACCGTCATGGCCCTGCCCGGGGTCTTCAGTGCAGACGGCCTGGATCTCGGCACCCAGATGCTGCTGGCGAGCCTCCCCCCCGTAACGGGCAAGCTGCTCGACTTTGGCTGCGGCGCCGGCGTCATCGGTTCCGTGCTGGCCAAGCGCAACCCGGCCCTGGCTGTCACCATGGTGGATATCAATGCCCTGGCACTGGAGTCCAGCCGCCGAACCCTGGCGGTCAACGGTCTGAGCGGACGTGTTCATGCCTCCGATGTCTATTCCGACATTGCCGAAACATTCCAACAGATTGTCTCGAATCCCCCCTTCCATGCCGGGCTCAAGACCTTCTACGCCGCCACCGAAACCTTCCTGGCAAAGGCACCTGAGTACCTGACCGCAAATGGCGCCCTGACCATAGTCGCCAATGCCTTCCTGCGATACCAGCCTATACTCGATGCGCACTTCAAACAGACCGAGGTGATCGCGGGCGATGCCAAATTCAAGGTGTATCTGAGCAAAGCTTAAAGAAGTGCAACGGTTGTAATAAAACAAGTAGAGAGTGCCAGACGGGATCTGTTAAGGTACCAAGAAAACGTTTACCACCCCTTTAGGGGTGTTTTTTTCGCAGCGACATGAAAACCTTTTCAACATCATGATCTCAGGGAGAGAACGACGATGGCAGGCATACTCACCATGATACTGGCAGGCGGTGAAGGTACCCGACTGCAACCGCTGACCACCACCCGCAGCAAACCCTCCGTACCCTTTGGCGGCAGTTACCGGTTGATCGACTTCGTGCTCAACAACTTCGTCAACGCCGACTTCCTGCGCATCTATGTACTCACCCAGTTCAAGTCCCAGTCCCTTTACCTGCACATGAAGAAGGGCTGGAACATCGTCGGCATCACGGATCGCTTCATCGACCCCATTCCGGCCCAGATGCGAATGGGCAAACGCTGGTATGACGGCACCGCAGACGCCATTTATCAGAACCTGCGCTTCATCGAGATCTCCGACCCCGAGCACGTCTGCATCTTCGGCTCCGATCACATCTACAAGATGGACGTGAGCCAGATGGTGAGCTTCCACAAGCAGAAAGCGGCCGCCCTGACCGTCGCGGCACTGCGCATGCCCATCGAGGAAGCAAGCGCCTTCGGGGTGATCGAGGTGGATCAGGAAGGGCGCATGATTGGCTTTGAAGAAAAGCCCCGTCACCCGAAACACATCCCCGGCGACCCCACCCAGGCCCTGGTCTCCATGGGTAACTACATCTTCGAGACCGAGGCCCTCTATCGGGAGCTCAAGCGGGATGCCGCCGAGGAGAACTCCAGTCACGATTTCGGCAAGGACATCATTCCCAGCCTGTTCCCCCGTGCCCCCGTCTACGTCTACGACTACAGCACCAACGTGATCCCGGGCGAGAAGCCCAACGTCTACTGGCGCGATGTGGGGACGCTCGACTCTTACTGGCAGGCGCACATGGACCTGGTGGCCGACGATGCCCCCTTCTCTCTCTACAATCGCAAGTGGCCGCTGCACACTCATTACCCGCCCCTGCCCCCCGCCACCTTCATCGATACCGACGACTGCAAGGTCAAGATCGCCAACTCCCTGATCTCCGGTGGCTGCTTCATTCAGGGCAGCCAGATCCAGCGATCCATACTGGGATTTCGCTGCAACATAGGCCCCTGCAGCCACATCAGTGAATCCGTGCTGCTGGGGGATGTGAAAATCGGCGAAGGTTGCTCCATTCGCCGCGCCATCATCGACAAAAACGTTGAAATTGCACCCGGCACCGTGATCGGTGAGAATCTGGACCATGACAGAGAGCGGTTTACCGTATCCGAAGGCGGTATCGTCGTGGTACCTAAGGGAGCAAGAGTTGGCTATTAACCCACTGAAAATCCTGTTTGTAGCCTCGGAGGTTGAGGGGCTGGTGAAGACCGGGGGCCTGGCAGATGTGGCCAAGGCCCTGCCGCAGCATCTCGCCCGTCAGGGGCACGATGTGCGCATCATTATGCCCTTCTACAAGACCATCAAGCGCCGGGACGAGGCCACCCTCCTCGCCTCGCGCTGGCTCCCCACCCCCCAGGATCGCAGTGATATCAGCTATCGCATCCATCAGCTGGAACTGGACGGGATCTGCGTCTATCTGCTCGATTGCCCGCACTATTTCGACCGCCCCCAGCTCTATGCCGAGAACAACCAGGCCTATCCCGACAACGGTGAACGCTTTGCCTTTCTGGCCGCGGCGGCCCTGCATGCGTGCGAACAGCTGGGTTTCGCTCCCGACATCGCCCACTGCAACGACTGGCACACCGGTCTGCTGCCGCTGCTGCTGAAAACCCGTCATGCCCACAACCCCTTCTTCCAGCGCACCCGGTCGGTCATCAGCATTCACAACGCGGCCTTTCAGGGGGTATTCGAGCGCCAGCAGTTCTGGGCCGTGCCGGAAATCCACGACTACGAGCAGCGCATCAACTACGACTATGGTCACATCAATCTGCTCAAGTGCGGTGTGCTCTACGCAGACAAGATCAATGCGGTCAGCCCCAACTACGCCAGCGAGCTGCTGACGCACCTGGGCGCTCACGGCATGGCCAGCGTATTCCAGCAGCGGGCTGCTGACCTGTGTGGCATCCTCAACGGCTGTGACTATCAGGACTGGGATCCCGCCTTCGATCCTCTGTTGCCCGCCACCTATGATGCCGACAACCTGGATGGCAAACACACCTGCAAGCGCATCCTGCAGCAGGAGACGGGGCTCCCCGTCGGCAACCTCCCCATCTATGGCATGGTGTGTCGACTGACCGAGCAGAAAGGAGTACACCTGCTCATCCCGGCGCTAGACAAGTTCTTGCAGCATCAGGTCCAGGTGGTAATTGTGGGCTCCGGTGATCCCTCTCTCGCCGCCCAGTTGCAGAGCATTGCCCAGCATCATCCCGACAAGTTTGCCTTCATCAATGCCTATGACGACCGTCTGGCCCATCTGGTGGAGGCCGGCGCCGACTTCTTCCTGATGCCTTCTCTGTTCGAGCCATGCGGGCTCAACCAGATGTACAGTCTGGCCTATGGCACCCTGCCCCTGGTGAGGGCTGTCGGCGGATTGAAAGATACCGTCGTGGACTGGGATGCCGACCCGACGCACGCGACCGGTTTCTGCTTCAACGATCCCACTGCCAGCACCTTGCTCGATGCCATGCGCCGCAGCCTGCTCCATTATCTGCAGGAGCCGGCACGTTTTGCCCGTGTGCAGCACCACGCCATGAACACCCGCTTCGACTGGGCAGACTCCGTCATCCTGTACGAACAGATGTATCAGGATGCGCTGGCCACCGTCTGACGCCGATTGCTGAAGTTTTGTGCCCTTGGCACGCCTTTATCCGTCAACAGCGAAAAAAGTCCCCTTTGGCTGTTGACGCCCCCCCAAAACTCTATAGAATCCCCCACCGCAGTGATGCGAAGGTGGCGGAATTGGTAGACGCGCTAGCTTCAGGTGTTAGTGTCCCACGGATGTGAGGGTTCGAGTCCCTCTCTTCGCACCATACTGCAACATGCTCTTATCAGACGGCATGTAAATTCAGACTGATAACCCGATGTGCGAAGGTGGCGGAATTGGTAGACGCGCTAGCTTCAGGTGTTAGTGCCCCCCGGGTGTGAGGGTTCGAGTCCCTCTCTTCGCACCATGCTTTTGTCAGACAGCATGTAAATCCAGACTGATAACCCGATGTGCGAAGGTGGCGGAATTGGTAGACGCGCTAGCTTCAGGTGTTAGTGCCCCCCGGGTGTGAGGGTTCGAGTCCCTCTCTTCGCACCATGCTTTTATCAGACAGCATGTAAATCCAGACTGATAACCCGATGTGCGAAGGTGGCGGAATTGGTAGACGCGCTAGCTTCAGGTGTTAGTGCCCCCCGGGTGTGAGGGTTCGAGTCCCTCTCTTCGCACCATGCTTCTGGCATGTAAAACACAGAAAATGCGCTCCAACCGCATTTAAAAACCAGCTGGAGAAAATCAGTGTGCGAAGGTGGCGGAATTGGTAGACGCGCTAGCTTCAGGTGTTAGTGTCCCACGGATGTGAGGGTTCGAGTCCCTCTCTTCGCACCATTCATTCTGCAAAGGCCCGTTACGAGAGTAACGGGCCTTTTGTGTTTTCATTCCCCATGGCTATGCTGTTGAAGATGCTACGCCACCACGGGGGTTTTCCCATGATCCTGGATACCGATATTCACAACTTCTATGAGCATCTGGTGCTCAAGGAGATAGAAAAACAGGGGTTGGCTCGAACATTGACCCCCTATCAGCTGGCAGACCTCTGCTGCCTGACACTCAACCAGCTTCCTTCCCACTATATCCGCCACGATGTCGACATGATCTACTTCACGACAGACGCCGAACGCAGCGAGATGGAGAAGAAGGTCATCGCCTCCCTGCGCCAGGCCTACGACAAGATCCAGGCCGTCCCCACTCGCCAGGCTTAATGCCAGCCCTGCTGCCAGAGCAGAGTGACGACCCCTGTCATTCCCGCAACCGGCAGCAGGATCAACACCGGTCTCAGCCTGGGTTCCAGCATGACCCAGGCAGCCAGCAAGAACCCCAGGCTCCAGAACCCGTATTCCTTCTCCTGACCCCAGACCAGCACCGCCAGAAGGGCGGCCAAGAGCAGAACGCGTGCTATCCAGTTCATTGGCATTGGTCCGAAAAAGATTAATGACAATCATTATCATCTTTGGTGTTGTCATCTGCAATCGAACTTGCCTATTGATCTCCGACTATCAAACGGTGTCGATTGAACAGTGAAAAATGCCGATTAGATCAACTATTTTGTGGGATTTTAAAATTTTAAAGCTTTTTTGCCGAATGAGCAGGGATTTTACACCTCCGCTTTATGGTAGATTGCGCCCTCTTTTGGTAAGCCTCTCGGGATCGACGCATCCGCAGGACGAGAGGGGCTGACCTTGGCGAGCAAGAGTTTAGGGAGCGTCTATGCAAAACCAACAACACCACATCCGATTGCCGGGCATGTCGCAAGTATTTGCCTGCCTGGCCATTTTCCTGGCCCTGGCCTTCTCCTTCACCAGCGTGCTGGATCTGCCAATCCAGCTGGCACTGTTCATCGCCTGGTTCGTCATCATGGGACTCGGCATCAAGCTCGGCCACGATTACAAATCCCTGGAGCAGGCGGCAGTCGACGGCGTCGCCAAGGGGATGGGGGCCATCCTGATACTGATCTCCGTCGGTGCCCTGGTGGGCACCTGGATTGCCGGCGGCATCGTCCCCAGCATCATCTACTTCGGCCTCAAGGTGATACACCCCTCCATCTTCCTGCTGGCGACCCTGATCATCTGCTCTCTCACCTCGCTGGCCACCGGCACCTCCTGGGGCTCGGCGGCCACCGCCGGCATCGCCATGATGGGTATAGGCCACAGCCTGGGGGTACCCGCGCCGCTGGTAGCCGGTGCCGTGCTCTCCGGCGTCTACTTCGGTGACAAGCTCTCCCCGCTCTCCGACTCAGTGGTGCTGGCCTCGACCATGTCCAACGTCGACGTGATGGAACACATCAAGGGGATGCTGCCCATCAGCCTGTTCTCCTACGTCATCACCGCCGCCCTGTTCACCGTGGTCGGCATGCAGTACTCCGGCAACGTCAGCCTGGAGCAGGTCAATCTGGTGATGGACGCCCTCGACAAGCAGTTCAATATCACCCCCATGGCCATAGTGCCCGTGGTGCTGGTGCTGGGCCTGTTGGCCAACCGCAAGCCCGCCTTCCCGGTGATAAGCTTCGGCGCCTTGCTGGGTCTTGTCTGGGCCATCGTCTTCCAGGACATGGATCCGGTGAAGGCCATGCACTCCGCCTACAGCCCGTTTGCCATCACCTCAGGCGTCGATTTCATCGACAACATCCTGGGCCGTGGCGGCATGGAGTCCATGCTGGGCTCAGTGGCCGTCATCATCTTCGGCTTGGGCTTTGGCGGTCTGCTGGAGAAGGTCGGCATCCTGGAAGTGATCGCCAGCGCCTTCGAGAAGCGCATCAACAGCGCCGGCAGCCTGACCAGCCACACCATAGGCACCGCCTTCCTGGCCAACGTGTTCGGTTCCGCCATGTATGTGTCCCTGATCCTGACCCCCAAGATCATGGCCAAGAACTACGACCGGCTGGGGCTTGCGCGCAAGAACCTCTCCCGCAACGCCGAGTTTGGCGGCACCCTCACCTGCGGCATGGTGCCCTGGAGCGACAACGGCATCTTCATGGCCGGGGTCCTCGGGGTGGCGACCCTCGACTACCTGCCCTACATGTGGCTCAGCTTCACCTGCATCATTGTGACCATCACCCTCGCCTATCTGGGCAAGGGAGTGAACCGTGTACCGGTCACAGAGGCGGTGACAGCCCGCTAATTTCCGTAAAAACAACGACAAAGGCGCCATCACGGCGCCTTTTGTCTGGGTGCGATTCGAGGTTAAGCTGGCACTCACCTTGATCGCACGTGGCAGGACGCCCAGATGAACTTCACCTTTCGCCAGATCCGCTATTTCGTGGCGGTGGCCGACAGCTTCTCGGTCAGCCGCGCCGCCGCCGAGCTGCACATCTCCCAGTCGGCGGTCACCAGCGCCATCCGCGAGCTGGAGACCGAGCTCGGCGCCGCCCTGTTCGAGCGCAATCCGCGCGGGGTCAGCCTCACCACTCAGGGCCACCAGTTTCTGCTGCACGCCCGTCGCATCCTCGGCGCCATGACCGAAGCCAGCCACTCTCTCAAAGCGGTAGCCCAGCAGGATCAGGGGCGGCTTACCATAGGCGTAACCACGCTGGTGGCAGGCTACTACCTGTCGGAGGCCCTCGGCCGCTTTCGCCGCGCCTTCCCGGCGGTGCAGATCGAGGTGAAGGAGGATGAGCAACCCTATCTCGAACACCAGATCGTCAACGGCGAGGTGGACGTGGGGATCCTGATGACCAACCGCACCATCCGCCAGGAAGCGTTCGATACCGAGCTACTGACCCGCTCGCCGCTGCGGGTCTGGCTCGCCGCCAACCACCCCCTCTGCGCCGAGTCGACCCTCTCTCTCAAGGCACTCGGCGAGGAGCCCATGATCTCGCTAACCGCCGACCAGCTGGACCAGATCATCGGCGGCGGGCTGCGCCGCTACGGCATAGCGCCACGCATCGTGCTGCGTACCGCCTCGGTGGAAGCGGTGCGCAGCTTGGTGGCGAGCCAGCTCGGGCTCGCCCTGCTGCCGGACTTTGCCTACCGCCCCTGGTCGCTGGAGCAGGAGCGGGTCGAGGCCCGCGCCATCAAGGAGCCCATCCCCGCCATCGACATCGGTCTGGTGTGGCGGCGCGGCTCGCGCCTTGACTGGGCCGCACGCGAGTTCATCGACATCGCCAGAGATCAGAGCCGGCTACGGGCCCGCCAGCACCTCCCCCGCTAGGACTGAGCCTGAACAGCCGTGACTCCGGCAAAAAAATCAGATTCATCCGCACTCGATATCGATTTTACAGATACCCAAGCCGTTAAAAATTGAAATTCTCATTGCTCCCGGCTTCTCCTACGCTCATGACTGGTTAACAGGATGTTAATGCCTACTGTGGCGCCGCCACGGTTGCCAATCATGCAAGGAGAGCAAGATGAAATTGACCCCTCTGACCCTGGCCCTGATCCCGGCGCTGCTGGCAAGCCAGGTCCAGGCTGCCCCCACCACCCTCGACAAGGGTGAAGGCCAGCTCAACATCGTGGCCTGGGCCGGCTACGTGGAGCGCGGCGAGACCGACAAGAACTACGACTGGGTGACCGGCTTCGAGAAAGAGACCGGCTGCAAGGTCAACGTCAAGACGGCCGCCACCTCGGACGAGATGGTGGCGCTGATGAACGAGGGGGGCTTCGATCTGGTGACCGCCTCCGGCGACGCCAGCCTGCGCCTCATCGCCGGCGGCAAGGTGCAGGCACTCAACCTGGCGCTCATCCCGAGCTACGGCAAGATAGACCCCCGCCTGCAGAATGCCCCCTGGCACACGGTAGACGGCAAGCACTATGGCGTGCCCTACCAGTGGGGCGGCAACATATTGATGTACAACACCAAGGTGTTCCCCAAGGCGCCCGACTCCTGGAACGTGGTGTTCGAGGAGCAGACCCTGCCGGACGGCAAGTCCAACAAGGGTCGGGTGCAGGCATTTGACGGCCCGATCCACATCGCCGATGCCGCCCTCTATCTGATGAGCCACCAGCCGGCGCTCGGCATCAAGGATCCCTACGAGCTGAACGAGGATCAGTACAAGGCCGCCCTCGACCTCCTGCGCCAGCAGCGCAAGCTGGTGGGACGCTACTGGCACGACGCCTTCGTCCAGATCGATGACTTCAAGAACGAGGGGGTGGTGGCCTCCGGCTCCTGGCCGTTCCAGGCCAATACCCTGATCGCCGACAAGCAGCCCATCGCCACTACCGTGCCCAAGGAAGGGGTCACCGGCTGGGCCGACACCAGCATGGTGCACAGCGAGGCGAAGAACCTCACCTGTGCCTATCAGTGGCTGGAGCACTCCCTCAACAACAAGCTGCAGGGGGATCTCGCCTCTTGGTTCGGCTCCGTGCCGGTGGTGCCGGCCGCCTGCGAAGGCAATGCCCTGCTCGGAAAAGAGGGGTGCAAGACCAACGGCATCGACAACTTCGATCGGGTTCACTTCTGGCGTACCCCTGTCTCCCAGTGCAAGAGCCAGGGAACCTGCGTGCCCTACTACCGCTGGGTCTCGGACTATATCGCCATCCTGGGTGGTCGCTGAGGTGCCTCAGTAAATGCCGATATGGGGCCGGACAGGAGTCCGGCCCGCTTCCCACACAGACAAGGACGCCCCATGAATGCCGTACAATTTGACCGGGTCAGCCGCCACTATGGCGAGGTGAAGGCGGTCGACGACATCTCCTTCCAGATCCCGTCCGGAGAATTTTTCACCCTGCTGGGGCCGAGCGGTTCCGGCAAGACCACCTGCCTGCGGATGATCGCGGGCTTCGAATACCCGAGCGAGGGGGAGATCCGGCTGTTCGGCGAGCCCTGCTCCACCGTGCCCCCCTACGATCGCAACCTCAATACCGTGTTTCAGGACTACGCCCTGTTTCCCAACATGGATGTGCGCGACAACATCGGCTATGGCCTGATGCTCAAGGGCGTCGCCAAGGCGGAGCGTTACCGCAAGGTGGACGAGATGCTGGAGCTGGTGCGTCTGCCCGGCGTCGGCAACCGCAAGCCGGGCCAGCTCTCCGGCGGCCAGCGCCAACGCATCGCCATCGCCCGGGCACTGATCAACCAGCCGCGCATCCTGCTGCTGGACGAGCCGCTGGGGGCCCTCGACCTCAAGCTGCGCGAGCAGATGCAGCTCGAACTCAAAGCCTTGCAGCGCCAGCTCGGCATCACCTTCATCTTCGTCACCCACGATCAGCAGGAGGCGCTCTCCATGAGCGACCGCATCTGCATCTTCAATCTGGGCAAGATCGAGCAGATCGCCGCGCCGGATACTGTCTATGACGCCCCCGCCACCCCCTTCGTCGCCCGCTTCGTCGGCACCGTCAACCTGTTCGAGGGGGAGCAGGCCCGCCGTCTGTGCGGCGATGCTCGCCAGATGATGGTGCGCCCGGAGCGGATCCGCCTCGCCGAGGCCGGCACACCGGGCTGGTCCGGGGAGGTGCGCGAAGTGGAGTATCTCGGCCCCTTCGTGCGCTACCGGGTCGATCTCGGCGAGCAGCTCGAGCTTATCGTCAACCACCCCAACGAGGGCCAGACCCGCCTGCCCCGTGGCGCCCGGGTCAGCCTCAGCTGGCCGGAGCAGGCGATCCATCACCTGCACACCGCCCCTCTGGGAGCTCAACCATGAGCGCCCCCCACAGTGCGAGCCTTGCCATGAGCCAATCCACTGCCCCCCTCTCCTATCGGCCGCTGCGGCGCCTCTCCACCCTGCTCTACGGGCGGCCGGGTTTGTTGCTGGCCATCCTGCTCGGGCCGCCGCTGCTGTGGCTTGGCATCATCTATGTCGGCTCCCTGCTGATGCTGCTCTCCAACGCCTTCTTCGGACTGGACGAGTTCAGCGGCCAGATCCGCCACGAGCTGGGGCTGCAGAACTTCGTCGCCCTGCTGCGGGCTGAGAACCTGGACGTGATCCTGCGCACCGTCGGCATGTCGCTGCTGGTGACCCTGGCCTGCGCCCTGCTCGGCTTTCCGGTGGCCTACTACATGGCGCGCTACACCAGCGGCAAGACCCGAGCCCTATTCTACGTCGGCATCATGCTGCCGCTCTGGTCCAGCTATCTGGTACGGGTCTACGCCTGGAAGCTGATCCTGGCCAAGGAGGGGGTCATCAGCTGGCTGGCAGATACTCTGGGACTGGACTGGCTGCTGGACGCCATCCTCTCGCTGCCGGTGATAGGGGGGCCGTCGCTCTCGTTCTCGCGCATCGGCACATTCATCGTGTTCGTCTACGTCTGGCTGCCTTTCATGATCCTGCCCATCCAGGCGGCGGTGGAGCGGATCCCGCGCTCCCTGCTGGAAGCGAGCGGCGATCTCGGCGCCACCCCGGCCCAGACCTTTCGCACCCTGATCCTGCCGCTGGCCCTGCCCGGCGTGGTGGCGGGCTCCATCTTCACCTTCTCCCTGACGCTGGGGGACTACATCATCCCCGGCATCATAGGCAACTCCACCATGTACATAGGTCAGGTGGTCTACATGCAGCAGGGCACGGCGGGCAACCTGCCCTTCGCCGCCGCCTTCTCGCTGGTGCCGATCCTCATCATCGCCATCTACCTGACCATCGCGAAACGCTTGGGGGCCTTCGATGCGCTCTAATACTTCCATGAAACGGGACCATGGCAGCCAGCCCTCCGGCCTGCTCAAGTACGCGGCCATCGGCGGCCTCTTGTTCCTGCACTTCCCGATCCTGTTCATCTTCCTCTACGCCTTCACCAGCGAGAGCAAGAGCTATCAGTTCCCACCGCCCGGGCTCACCCTCAAGTGGTTCGAGGTGACCCTCAACCGCCCCGACGTGTGGCGCGCCATCCAGCTATCGCTGGAGGTAGCGGGGCTGGCGACGCTGGCCGCCATGGTGCTCGGCACCCTGGCGGCGGGGGCCATCGCCCGCAGCCGCTTCTTCGGCCAGGAGGTGGTATCGCTGTTGCTGGTGCTGCCCATCGCCCTGCCCGGCATCGTCACCGGCATCGCGCTGCGCTCCGCCTACGGGGTGATGGAGATCCCTTTCAGCTTCTGGACCATCGTCATCGGTCACGCCACCTTCTGCGTGGTGGTGGTCTACAACAATGCCCTGGCGCGCTTTCGCCGCACCAACCAGAGCCTCATCGAGGCGTCGATGGATCTCGGTGCCGACAGCTTCCAGACCCTGCGCTACGTGATCCTGCCCAATCTGGCCACGGCACTGCTGGCGGGGGGCATGCTGGCGTTTGCCCTGAGCTTTGACGAGGTGATCGTCACCACCTTCACCGCGGGCCAGCAGACCACGCTGCCGATCTGGATGTATCAGGAGCTGATCCGGCCACGGGACAGGCCGGTCACTAACGTGGTGGCGCTCATCATAGTGGCCTTCACCACCATTCCCATTCTGCTTGCCTACTACCTCACCCGCGACGGCCAGGACGTTGCCGGCAGCGGCAAATAACGACTCAACGCGTGCGCAAGGATGCAACCATGAAACTCTCTACCCAACTTTTGATCGACGGTCAGTTCGTCACCGGTGACGGCCAGGCCGAGCCCATCCTCAACCCGGCCACCGGGGAGCTCATAGCCTCCGTGCCAGAAGCCTCGTTCGAGCAGGTGAACCGGGCGGTGAACGGCGCCCAGCGCGCCTTCGCCCAGTGGAGCCGCACCACCCCGGCGAGCCGCAGTACCCTGCTGCTGCGCCTGGCCGATGCCATCGAGCGCTACGCCGAGGAGTTTGCGGCCCTCGAATCCCTCAACTGCGGCAAGCCCTATCTGGCGGTGTTCAATGACGAGCTGCCGGCGGTAGTGGACTGCTTCCGCTTCTTCGCCGGCGCCGCCCGCTGCCTGCAGGGGCCGCTGGCGGGGGAGTACATCGAGGGGCACACCAGCATGATCCGCCGCGACCCCATCGGTGTGGTGGGCAGTATCGCCCCCTGGAACTATCCGCTGATGATGGCGGCTTGGAAGATGGCCCCGGTGCTCGCCGCCGGCAATACGGTGGTGCTCAAGCCCTCCGAGCAGACCCCGCTCACCGCCCTGCGCCTGGCGGAGCTCGCCAGCGAGCTGTTCCCCCGCGGCGTCATCAACATCGTCTGCGGCCGGGGCGAGAGCGTGGGGGCGCCGCTGGTGGAGCACCCGCTGGTGCGCATGGTGTCCCTCACCGGTGACATCGCCACTGGCCAGAAGATCCTGCAGAGCGCCGCCCGCACCATGAAGCGCACCCATCTGGAGCTAGGTGGCAAGGCGCCGGTCATCATCTTTGACGATGCAGACTTGGAGGCCGTGGTGGCCGGCATTCGCACCTTCGGCTTCTACAACGCCGGCCAGGATTGCACAGCCGCTTGCCGCATCTATGCCCAGGGCAAGATCTACGACAAGTTCGTCGCCGCCATGACCGAGGCGGTCGCCTCCATCAAGGTGGGCGGTCCGCGCGAGGAGGGGGTGGAGATGGGGCCGCTCATCTCGGACCGGCAGCGCAACCGGGTGGCCAGCTTCGTGGAACGGGCCCAGAGCAGCGGTCACGTGGAGGTGACGGCGGGAGGCAAGATCCGCCCCGGCAACGGCTTCTTCTTCGAACCGACCCTGATCGCCCATGCCCGTCAGGAGGATGAAATTGTGCGCCGGGAGGTATTTGGCCCGGTGGTGTCGGTGACCCGCTTCAGCGACGCCGAGCAGGTGGTGCAGTGGGCCAACGACTCGGACTACGGCCTCGCCAGCTCGGTCTGGACCCGGGATCTCGGCCTTGCCAGCAAGGTAGCCAGCCACCTGCAGTACGGCTGCACCTGGATCAACACCCACTTCATGCTCACCTCCGAGATGCCCCACGGCGGCATGAAGATGTCCGGCTACGGCAAGGATCTCTCCCTCTGTGCGCTGGAGGACTACACGGTACCGCGCCATATCATGGTCAAGCTCTAGGCTCCACTCCGTCCCCCTGAAAACAAGATGGCCCCAAGGGGCCATCTTGTTTTGCATCAGGTCTGTGCATCCCTGCTGTGCACCGACGCAGCGTCACCATTCACCCGACCTCGACCCGCATCAACGTCATGACAACCGCCACAGCCAGTGGTGATCCAGAATCAGCAGACCAAACAGCAACATCAGGTGATAGATGGAGAAACGGAAGGTGCGCATCGCCTGGCCGGGCCGATCCCCGTACTTCAACAGCCAACCATGCCAGCAGAATCCGAGGTTCAACCCAAGGCTGCCGACCAGGTAGACAAGCCCCGACATACCGATCAGATAGGGCAGCAGACAGACGAGCGTCAGGATCAGCAGATAGAGCAGGATGGCGGTCTTGGTGAAATCGGTGCCGTGGGTGACGGGCAGCATGGGAATATCGGCACCGGCATAGTCATCGCGCCGGTGGATGGCCAAAGACCAGAAATGGGGCGGCGTCCAGGTAAAGATGATCATCACCAGCAGCCAGGGCTCGGCCGAAAGCTGCCCCGTGATGCTGGTCCAGCCCAAGAGCGGTGGCATGGCTCCCGCCAATCCGCCGATGACGATATTCTGCGGCGTGGCCCGCTTCAGCAGCAGGGTATAGACGACCGCATAGCCGAACAGGCTGGCCAGGGTTAGCCAGGCAGTCAGGGGATTTACGCCCCAATGGAGCAGAACAAACCCCGACAGTGCCAGACAGATCGCGAAACTCATCGCCTGCCCCGGCGTGATCCGTCCCGTGGCGACCGGGCGCCAGCGCGTTCTTGGCATCCGGGCATCGATGCCGCTATCCAGAGAATGGTTCATGGCTGCCGCCCCGGCAGCGAGCAGTCCAATCCCCGACAGGCCCAGTATCATCTCGTCCAGAGAGGCGCGTGTCGGCTCGGCCAGCAGCATGCCCACCCAGGCGGTCAGGAGCAGCAGGGCGACCACCTTTGGTTTGGTCAACTGACAATAATCGTGCACCCGGCGGAGGGCGAAGCGCTGTGCCCGCCCTCTCCCATTCATGTCCGGCTCCTGACCATCCCAGGGGATGACAAGGGGTCGTGATGATGCAAAGAGAGGCTCCCGCGCGCCAGCACACAACAGGCCAGCAGGTGGGCGGCCACCAGATTGTGTGCAAGGGCGTTGGCCAGCGGCAGGGCCAGATGGACGTTCGCCAATCCCAAGGCAATCTGCACGGTCAGCAGACCCAGCAACAGCCAGCCAAACCCTCTCAGGGGGGTCCGCTGGCAGAGCAGCGCGAGGGCGAAAGCACCCACCAGCAAGGCCGTGGTCAGCGCTCCCAGGCGATGGGCGATGTGAATGGTCTGGCGCGCCTCCTTGCCCAGCACGCCGAACTCATAGCTGGCGTGCCCCAGAGGGAGATGAAAGGCTTGCGCCCAATTCAGCTCTGCCTGCCAGTTGCCCTGGCACAAGGGAAACTCCACACATGCCATGGCCGCATAGTTCGCCGACGTCCAGCCCCCCAGCGCGATCTGCAGCAGCAACACGCCACAGGCCATGCTGCCAAGCCAGGAAACGCCCTGGTGTACGGGCGGGGGTGAAGGGAAACCTGCCAATTCGGCCCGATAGAGCCATAGCAAGGTCAGGATGGCGAAGCCGCCCAGCAGATGAGTGGTCACCACCAGGGGATGCAGGGCCAGGGTCACCGTCCACATACCCAGTGCCGCCTGACCCGCAACCAGCACCAGCAAGATGAGCGAGAGGTGGCGCAGTCGGCCGCCTGTACGCCAGCCCAAGCCGGACAGGAGCACAATCACGCCTCCCAGCACCCCGGCGAAGTAGCGATGCACCATCTCGCTGCGCGCCTTGTGAGGAACAAGCGGGCTGGCCGGATAGCGCTGTGCCGCCAGTTCCGCATGCTCGGCGCGGGGAATGGCCAGGGAACCATAGCAACCAGGCCAATCGGGGCAAGCCAGCCCGGCATCCGTCAACCGGGTATAAGCACCGAGCGCGATGACAAGAACTGCCAGCGCAATGGCCACGGAGGCCAGCCTCTTGTGCATCTTCATATGCCGCCTCGCTGACCGTGCAGTAGCCAGAAGATGCGAGTTCCATGCCGGCTGCATCGTCACTGCACCCCACGCTGATACTTGAGCAGTTGCTGCAGATCCGACAGTACCGCCTTGCCAAGCAACGGCCAGGTCGTCGTGCTGCCGGGTACCTCGTAACGCAAGATGGCCAGCCCGCAGGCGTCCACCAGCAGTATATCCCCCTCCCTCATTTCACTGTTTGCCTCGTGAGGTGGCGTCAACTGGACCAGCTCCAGCTTGTCCAGGTTGCGGCCAAGTGCAGCCTGGATGCGCGCCATCAGCACAGGGACCTGCCGGCATTGCCCCTCGCAGCGAGGGGCCACCAGATAGACCAGTCGCCATTGGTGCTGATGGGCAGGAAGCGGTTGCAACAGGTAGATCTCCTGGTGCAGCCAGTGCCCCTTGCTGTGCGTGCCGGGTTCATACCAGCCCTGGTGAAGAGTCAGAGCCGCCAGCACCACAGGCAGCAGGATCACCGCAGCAAAGAGCGCTGGCACCCGCCAGCGTCGCCATCCACTCATGGGGAGCACCTCCTTGTCAGCATGACCCCCCCTGACAGAACCACCAGCGCCAAGCCGAGCCATTGCACCCCATAGGCCCGGTGTTTTTCAGGAGGCATGACATTGTGCTGGTAGTGATAGAGGAATGGGGTTCGTCTTTGATAGAACACGGCGTCTGCAAGCGGGGCTCCGATTGCCTGTCGCAGGGTCTCGACCCTGATGGATTGCAGCCGGTTCGGGTAGGGGCCTGGTTCTATGTTCTGTCCCAACAGGAAGCCGCCGGGAGCCATGCGCAGAACACCTTCAAGGGTCATTGCGGCGGGGATGGCGGGATTGGGTAATTGCGACCTGTCGGATGGCGCGGGCACCCATCCCAGGTTGACCAGCAACAGTGAGGATCCCCCCTCTGCGCGTACCGGGATGAGCACGTCATAGCCAACCTCCCCGTTGACGATCTGGTTGTCCAGCAACCAGACATAAGGGCTGACCCACTCGGCTTTCCCTTGCAGAGGCTGGCCATCCAGTGACTCCGGGTGTTGCCAGTCGATCTGGGCCAATGTCCTTGGCCCGGCCTGCTGCATCTTTGCCATCTGCGCCAGCCAGGCCGTTTTTTCCATTCCGCGCTGCCACTGCCAAAACGCCAGCTTGCACAAACCGGCCGTCACCACCAGAGTGAACAACAAGACGAACCAGCGTCTGTGATGCCATGGTCGTCGCTTGTCTCGTGCAGCCGAATCGCGCATATCGAGGAGGATCCCAAGATGTTGATCAAGGTCGTGCTGGTACTCATGCTGCTGCTCATCATCGGCCAGCTGTTTCACGCCCTCTGGCTGATGCTCAGTGCAGGCAATACGCAAAAGATGTCGGTACCTCTGGGCCGGCGCCTCTTCTTCTCCCTGCTGGTGGTCATCATGCTGCTGCTCTCTCTCGCGATGGGCTGGCTGGAGCCCAACCCGCGCCCCTACTGAGCACGGCATCAAAGCAGGTAGACAAAGACGAACAGACAGAGCCAGACCACATCGACGAAGTGCCAGTACCAGGCCGCAGCCTGGAAAGCGAAATGACGCTGTGGGGTGAAATGATCCCTCAGCATGATACGCAGCCAGATGATGGTCAGGAAAAGGGTGCCCAGCAGCACGTGCAGTCCATGGAACCCGGTCAGAATGAAGAAGGTATTGCCATAGATGCCGGAATCCAGCCGCAGCCCGAGATCCCGATAGGCATGCAGATACTCATAGCCTTGAAACCACAGGAATGTCAGCCCGAGCACCACGGTTGCCAGCAACATCCCCTTGAGCCGCATGCGTCTGCCGTTTTCCAGACCCATGTGTGCAAACAGCAGGGTCACGGAGGAACCGAGCAGGATCAAGGTATTGATGAGGGGGATCCCCTGCCAGGGCATGGCCTGGGTCGTGGCCCCGCCGGGCGTCTTGAGCAGGGGCCAGTGAGCGGTGAAATCCGGCCACAGCAGCTGGCCCGTCATCACCCTGTGGCCCGCACCATCCAGCCAGGGCACCGCAAGCTGGCGTGCATAGAACAGCACTCCGAAAAAAGCCAGAAAGAACATCACTTCAGAGAAGATGAACCAGACCATGCCCTGCCTGAAGGATCTGTCCATCTGGGCGCTGTAGAGCCCGGTCATGGACTCCCGGATGATGTGACGGAACCAGCCAAACAACATGAATGCCAGCAGGGCGACACCGGCCATCATCATATACCGGCCGAAACCGGTCTGCCCACTCGTCACTTCATTGACCAGATGTCCCGCCCCCAACGCCAGGAAAAACAGTGCAATGGCACCAATGATGGGCCAGCGACTCTGGTCCGGGACATAATAGGTCTGGTTCACCTTGGCCATGGTCATTTCCTCTGTGCGAGTGCCGGTGCAGGTACGGACTCCGTGATGTCATAGAGCGAGTAGGAAAGCGTGATGGTATTGATACTGTCCGGTAGTGCCGGATCGATATAGAACTTGAGCGGCATCAGCTTGCTCTGCCCTGCCCTCAGCTCCTGGCGATTGAAGCAGAAACACTCCACTTTCTTCAGATAGGCTGCGGCGGGACCGGGAGAGACCGACGGGACCGCCTGACCCACCATGGCCCGCTCCGTGGGATTGAACACCCGAAAGTTGACCATCTTCACCTCCCCCGGCCGCACCGACAGCCGAGCCGTCTCACCGCTGAACTCCCACGGCATCCGGGTATCCGCATGAGCAAGAAACTCGATCTGGATGCTCCGCTTGCTGTCGATCACCGCCCGCTCCGTACTGGCCGCTTGATCAGACGTCTTGCCATTGAGGCCGGTGATCCGGCAGAAGACGTCATAAAGCGGCACCAGCGCAAAGGCAAAACCAAACATGACGAGCACGACCAGAGCCAGTTTTCTGAGCAAGGGGGCATGACTGACCTGGGTCATATGACCTCCCTAACGCTCTTCCGACCGGATATCCGGCGGAGTCTGGAAACTGTGATAGGGAGGGGGAGAAGAGAGCGTCCATTCCAGCCCCTCGGCCCCCTCCCATATCCGATCGCTCGCCTTGGCTCCGCCTCTGATGCATTTGACCACGCCCCAGACAAACAGCAGTTGGGACAGGCCGAAGGCAAAACCCCCCAGGCTGATCAGCATGTTGAAGTCGGCAAATTGCAGGGCGTAATCGGGAATGCGGCGAGGCATGCCCGCCAGCCCGACAAAATGCATGGGGAAAAACAGCACATTGACCGAGACGAGCGAACACCAGAAATGCCATTGGCCGAGCCGCTCGTCATACATGTGCCCCGTCCATTTCGGCAACCAGTAGTAGGCAGCGGCCAGGATCGAGAAGACGGCACCGGTCACCAGCACATAGTGGAAATGGGCCACTACGAAATAGGTGTCGTGATACTGAAAATCAGCCGGTGTCATGGCCAGCATCAGCCCGGAGAAACCGCCAATGGTGAACAGAGTGATGAAGGCGATGGCAAACAGCATGGGGGTCTCGAATGTCAGAGAACCACGCCACATGGTGGCAAGCCAGTTGAACACTTTTACCCCTGTCGGCACCGCTATCAGCATGGTGGTGTACATGAAGAACAGCTCCGCCACCACGGGCAATCCGGTGGTGAACATGTGGTGAGCCCAGACCATGAAGGAGAGCAAGGCGATGCTGCTGGTGGCATAGACCATGGAGCGATAACCGAACAGCTTCTTGCGGGAGAAGGTCGGAATGATGCTGGAGACGATGCCGAAAGCCGGCAATATCATGATGTAGACTTCCGGGTGCCCGAAGAACCAGAAAATGTGCTGAAACAGGACAGGATCCCCCCCACCGGCCGCATCGAAGAAACTGGTCCCGAAATACTTGTCCGTCAGCACCATGGTCACCGCAGCCGCCAGCACCGGCATGACAGCGATGAGCAGAAACGCCGTGATGAGCCAGGTCCAGACAAACAGCGGCATCTGCATCCAGCCCATGCCCGGCGCCCGCAGGTTGAAGATGGTCACGATGACGTTGATGGCCCCCATGATGGAGGAGATCCCCATGATGTGAATGGCAAAGACAAACAGGGCCGTGCTGTTGCCGCTGTACTGGGTGGACAGGGGGGCATAGAAGGTCCAGCCAGAACTGGGGCCGCCTCCCTCCATAAACAGGCTCGACAGGAGGATGAGGAAAGCAAACGGCAGGATCCAGAAGCTCCAGTTGTTCATGCGGGGCAGCGCCATGTCAGGGGCCCCAATCATGATGGGGATCAGCCAGTTGGCGAGGCCGGTGAAGGCGGGCATGACGGCACCAAAGACCATGATAAGGCCGTGTACTGTGGTCATCTGGTTGAAAAACAGGGGTTCCACCAGTTGCAGTCCGGGCTGGAACAGTTCTGCCCGGATCACCATGGCCATGGCGCCACCGGTAAAGAACATGGTGAGGGCAAAGCACAGATAGAGGGTACCGATGTCCTTGTGATTGGTGGTGTAGAGCCAGCGCCTCAGACCGGCCGCCGGCTGGTGAGCATGTTCGCTGCGCAGGGTATCCGTGATTCCATCACTCATGCCGACGCCTCACTTGTCCTTGTCCGGGTTGGCCGGGTTGAGAAGGGACTGCACCTCGGCTGGCTGCACAAGGTCGCCGGTCTTGTTATCCCAGGCATTGCGTTCATAGGTGATGACGGCGGCCAGTTCCTGCGCCGTCAACTGTTTGCCAAAAGGCTGCATCGCCGTGCCGCTCTTGCCATGCAGGACGATGTCCAGATGCTGGGCCCGATGTTCCGCCTGTGTGGTCACCTTGCTGCCATTGAGCGCCGGGAAGATGCCGGGCAATCCGGTACCCGCGGGCTGATGACAGGCCGCACAGTGGCCCAGATAGACTTTCTCCCCCTGCGCCATGGCTTGTGGCAACGTCATGGTCTCCGCTGCCTGCGCCTGTTGCTGTGCCTTGGCAGTTGCCTGCTCGTCTCCCTTTCTGGCAATCCACGTCTCGAACTCCTCTGCGGATTTGGCCACCACAACCACGGGCATGAAACCGTGATCCTTGCCGCACAGCTCGGCGCACTGCCCACGATAGGTGCCCGGCTTGTCGATCCGGGTCCAGGACTCGTTGATGTAGCCAGGATTGGCATCTTTTTTCACGGCGAAGGCGGGAACCCACCAGGAGTGAATGACATCGTCCGAGGTCATCAGGAAACGGATCTTCTTGCCGACCGGCAATACCAGAGGGTTATCCACCTCCAGCAGATAATTGCCGCCCTTGGGGGCATCACCGGAGATCTGCTGTTTGCTGGTCGCCAGCAGGGAATAAAACGCCACCGGATACTCGAGGTATTTGTAATGCCATTTCCATTGCGAGCCCGTGACGAGGACGGTGAGATCGGCCTTGGAGGTATCCTCCATCTTCAACAGGGTCGAGGTTGCCGGTGCCGCCATCGCGATCAGTATCAACACGGGGATGGCCGTCCACAGCAACTCGATGCGGGTGCTTTCGTGAAACTGGGCGGCTTTGGCACCGCGCGATTTTCGATGGTGCACGATGGACCAGAACATGATGCCGAAGACGAGCAGACCGATGACGCAACAGATATAGAAAATCGTCATGTGCAGGTCATAGACCTGCTGGCTGATGGCGGTCGCCCCGCGCGTCATGTTGAACCGGATCTCATTGGCAAAGGCGCTGCTGCTGATGAACCACATCATCATTCCGGCACCTGCCTGAGCTGCATCGTTTCTCACATTGCACTCCCTGTGCACGTTGGAGAAGATGGCCTGCATTCAATACGCCCAACGCTAACCATCTGAAAATAATGCATTTATTAAAATTCATTTCACATTCAAGTATTAGTCCATATTCAGAAAAAACCAAAATGCAGACAGCCCTGACCAGGCTCATCAGAGCAGTGGCAATAGGCAAAACGCGAGCAGGGAAGAGGGAGAAACGGGTCCCGGGGTGGCCGCGCCTTGAACGGGGAGAGCTTCAGCCATGGTGAGTCGAATCGATGTGCAGAACCCGGGAGGGGCCATTGGTTCCTCCTGGGCTCCGTGGTTTTCTGCCGTGCCAGAGGTGGGGTCAGCCCGCTGGGGCTTGCTGAGCCAGCAGTCTGGCCAGCAGGGAGCGCAATGCTTTTATCAGCGCGGGTTTGCCCGCGACACCCTGTCGGGCAGCCAGCTCGGACCAGGACGCATATTGCCAGATGGTGGCAATCAGCAACCGTCGTTCATCCTGACTCAACGCATCCAGCATCATCACTCGCCGGAGCAGCCAGCGTTGCAGTGTCGCCTGGCACAATTCGAATGGCTTGTGATGGTGGGCAAAACAATCGAGTTCCCGATGCTCGAATTCATCCAGATCCGGCACATGAGTGACAGGTCCGCCTCTGAGGGATAGCCAGACCAGTTCGGTATCCAGCCTCTTGAGTTCACCCGCCAGCAGGGCCGGCAACTGGCTCATGAAACGCTGTCGCCATTGCGCCAGCTCGGCGTGATATTCCGATTGCAACGGCATCAGCAGCAAAGCTGCATGACTGCCGCTGGCCGCATCGCGCTGCAGACCAAGACGCAGCACCTTCAATCCCGCCTTGAGCCAGAATGGCAGCAGATCTGGACTGGCGGAGAAGGCAGACCCCAGATAATCGACCCCTAATACCCGATAATGTGATACCAGCTTGTCCAGCAACCAAGACCCCAGCCCGAGACGATGAAGGGCAGGATGGATGGCGATGCGCATCACCCTGGCATAAGAGCGCTCCCCCGCCGTCACGAAACCGGCGTGGGCCAGCAGCGACTGGGGCAGCAGATGTCCACGAGGGCGCCTTCGTCCGGCCCAGATCGCATGCGCCAGATCAGGGGGTATATTGCCCTCCCGCGAGACCAGCGCCACCCCGAGCAACTCCTGTCCCTGCTCCATCAGATGAATGTCGAGATCCGGCCCCTCCAGCAAATACCGCAGATCACTTGGGCTGGTCTGGTAGTGAGCCAGCACGAGCAGGCCGAACACCCGATTGAGCAGCGCGTCATCACGGGCCAGCTCATCTTGTCCGACCAGGCGCCAGGTCGGTGATGTCGGGGGATGAGGTGCCGATATGTCGGCATTCAGACCAAGGAGCCGGAAGATCAGAGGCTCCAGCGGATCGCTCAGGCTCCAGCGAATGGGCTCCACCAGGTGCAGCTCCTGCCAATCCGGGGTTTGCTCATCGAGTACCCTCTTGAAGCGCAGATGAAAGCCGCGCCCCGTCCCCTCATAGCCGTGCTCCGTTGTAGCGAAGACAATGCGACTGTGACGGGCCAGCATGGCCTCCAGCAGCGGGGTCGGGATGGCGGCGGCCTCATCCACCAGCAACAGATCCGCCAGCACGTCTCCTTGAGAGGCCCGATCAGGGGACACATAGCTCAGACCGGCCAGCCGCTCAGGCATCTCTGCCAGCGCACGCTCTGCATGGGCAAAAAGTGTCGCCACTGTGGCGTGGGAAGGGGCCGTCACCGCTATCCTCAAGGCCGGATCCCGACTCAGCAAATCGGCGCTCGCCAGCCCCAGCACGGCGCTCTTGCCACGACCGCGATCGGCGCTCAGCACCAGGGGGCGGCGGCGATGGCCGTGCAACACGTTGTGGATGGCGGGCAGCGCACGGGCCTGATCCGCGCTCAGCGGTCGGTCCCCGTCGAGAGGCTGCCAGGTAATATCACAAGAGGCAGGCGTCAGATCTCGCGCCGGATCTTCTTCCAGCAACCGTACTAGACGGGAGATGAACCCCTGCCCGGCACGATCAACCTCCTCTGGCTGGGCGACCAGCCTCTGACGATCTGGGTCTGGGTAGGTCGGCCATGCCTCCCGCGGCGGGGTCAGCAGAAGCAAGAGCCCCCCAGCCCTCAATGTCCCCGCCAAGGCACCGAATGCATCGGGGTGAAAACCACTGAAGGCATTGAATACCAGGGTGTCGCACTCCTGACCGAGCCGTTGAAGCGCCTTGGCGGCAGGCTGCGGAGCATGACGCTCAGGACCCTGCCCCAGCCAGAACACCGCCCCCCACAGCAAGGATTCGGCACGAACGATGCAGTCATCCTGCTCCCCTTCCAGCCAGATCAGACGTCGCTCGCCGGCATGAGCGATAGCGTGGCGCAAGGCGAGCAGCTCGGCTGACATCATGGAGCTGGGCTGGCGTCTGGCTTCACACGGGGTTCAAACATGCGCTCCCCCATCTGGTCGATGAAGGTATGGGCCTTTTGCACCATGAAGCGCTCGGCATCCGCCGGGTTGGCAAAGAGATCGGAGCGGATGAAGCGATGGGTCTGTAATTGCCCGTCGATCTCCCTGGTGATGCGACCTGCCAGCCTGTATTGCCCCCCTTCCGCCATGGGCTCGGGATAGATGAGATAGCCCATGTATTCGATGGGCTCAACCTCGGGGCTCTGGGCGATCTCTCCCTTGAACAGGGCATTGAATAGTTTTTTGAACATGTTCGCATCCTCTCTGATAAAGGCATTCTCCCCAAGGGTGGAATCACTGGCAAGCTCGGGATCTTATTACCATTCGTTCTTTGCACTACGAACCATTCTCATTTAGATTTCATCTCATTCCAGCATGAGGTCCAGATTATGTACGTGTGTTTGTGCCGCGGCATCACAGATAACCAGATCCGCAAGGCGGTACAGGCAGGCAAGACTGAATTCAGACAGTTGAAACAGTCGCTGGAAGTCGGTGCCCAATGTGGTAAATGTGTGCGCATGGCGATGGAGATCATCGCTACCGAAATCGACAAGATGGAGTCAGAGCAGGCACCGCTCTATTACGAAGTGGCGTAAAACCGCCGACTTCTCATCTTCATCTCTCCTTCTGCCCTCCAGGGGACGACTTTCCCCCATCACGTTATGGTCATGTTTCTGGACTAAGCTCTAGTGATCGTTGCCTAGGCTCGAAAACGAGGAGTAATGTCGATGAAAGGAGATCCCAAAATCATTGCCCACCTCAACAAGGTGCTGGCCAATGAGCTGGTTGCCATCAACCAATACTTCCTGCATGCCCGCATCTATGATGACTGGGGCCTCAAGGGGCTGGGGCACAAGGAGTATCACGAATCCATCGATGAGATGAAACATGCCGACGAGCTGGTCAAGCGGGTGCTGTTTCTGGAAGGGCTGCCCAACTTGCAGGATCTGGGCAAGCTGCGCATCGGTGAGACGGTGGAAGAGATGTTGCGCTGTGACTTGTCTCTGGAGATGGACGCCATCCCCGACCTGAAAGTCGCCATCACCTATGCCGAGTCTGTGCAGGACTACGTCAGCCGCGACCTGTTCCAGGAGATCCTGGAAGATGAAGAGGAGCATGTGGACTGGCTGGAAACCCAGCTCGATCTCATCGCCCGTATCGGTCTGGAAAACTACCAGCAATCCCAGCTCCATGCCGAGTCATCCTGAATCGCGATGACATCAAGAGACAATCCCAACCCGCCCAGGCGGGTTTTTTCATGGCGACAGCGGCAGAGATCTTGCCCAACGATAGGGTAGCCAACCTGGTTGCTGACAAGGCAGGCCAGAGGCTGTCAGGATGGCAGGCGCCGGATTGAACCGCCTCCGGGATCACAGTTACGATGCATGGGGCAGCGGCAGGCGCCGCTTTCGATTAGGATACGGCTCTATTCAAACAACACTGCTACGGATAATGTCCATGGAACAGATCGCCCGTGAGATGGCGGCCCACAAGCGAGTGGCGCTGGTGGCTCACGACAACATGAAGACCCCCCTGCTGAACTGGGTGATGCGGCGCAAGGAGGAGCTCAAGCTCCACCACCTCTACGCCACCGGTACCACCGGCACCATGCTTGGCAAGCAGGCACAACTGCCCATCACCTGTCTCTTCTCCGGCCCCATGGGGGGCGACCAGCAGCTCGGCGCCCTGATCGCCGAGGGCAAGATCGACGTGCTGATCTTCTTCTGGGATCCCCTCAATGCGGTGCCCCACGATCCGGACGTGAAGGCCTTGCTGCGCCTTGCGGCAGTCTGGAACATCCCGGTCGCCACCAACGAGGCGACCGCCGATTTCATCATGGACAGCCCCCACATGCGCCAGGCGTTCAGCGTGCAGATCCCGGACTACGTCGGCTATCTCAAGGCGAGAACCCAGTAACGGGGCAGAAACGACAGAGCCGGCCACAGGGCCGGCTCTTTTTATTGGCGGGAACGAAGATCAGCGCTGGAAGCTTTTCTGCGCGAACTTGGGTCTGGCATTCATGATCTGCTCCACCTGCTCGTCGCTCATCTTGCCGCGCGACAGCCCCAGCACCTTGTAGGTGAGCAGCGGTCGGGCCGGCAGGGCGATCATCAGGGCGCGGATCTGGTTCTCGTCCTCTTTCTCGCGCACCGGTTTGCCATAGGCATAGGTCAGTACGCCGGCATCCATCAGGTTTTTGACGGCAGGCTCGGTGATCGGCAAGTTTATGACGCTTTTGCGCTGCAGCACGAACTCGCGCAGCACTGCCTTCTCGTTGAAGTCGAGAAAGGAGATCATCTGGGCCAGCTGATCCTGCTGGCGGCGGGACTGCCACTCGTCGCAGGCCCACTCCCAGGCGATCAGGAAGCCCTGACTGCAGAAGTAGGAGATGGCGATCAGCATGCCGACGCCGAGCCAGGCGGCGTGTGTGGCGGCCCACTGGCTGACGGCTCCCTTCATCAAACCGGCCGGAAACAGCAGGATGATGCTGCAGCAGAGCAGCAGCCAGACCATCAGCCAGTTGAGGCGGTTCAGTTGATAGAAATGTTGGATCCACCGTTTCATCGTTCACCCTTCCCAAATCAGTGTGGACAGTAGTCATCTCATAGCAAACGGTGTGCCAAGGCGAAGCGTTCAGCGGCAGAGGAGTGGGTCCGGACGGCAGAACCGGTGGAGGGCACGGTTACATTCCCTTACAACTTGTTGAGCGAATGATCATTAGTTTGCCTTGTGAGGCGGCACTCAACTTGGTAAAAAGCCCGCACTGTCATAGGGGAGTAGCAACCCGCCCGTGATCCGGGCAGGGCTCATGTCAACATTCTTGGATCCTCAGATCCATGGCATGGGCGGCGATGGCATCCATCGCTCTGCAAGACCTTTGGCCTCGATATGCAAGCCAGCCGGGCGAGCCGTATCGAGTCCATTGGTTGTTCTGCTCGCCTGGCGGTTACTCATCATGCTGATCACCCTGCTGTTATTTCTGCTCTCTGCCGTCACCATCTATCTGGCCTGCGAATATTTCGTCAACGGCATCGAATGGACCGGCCACCACTTCAAGTTTTCCCAGAGCGCTACCGGCTCCCTGCTGGCGGCCCTCGGCACGGCCCTGCCCGAATGCATCGTCACCCTGACCGCATTGCTGATGGGGGATGCCCCCGCCCAGCAGCAGATAGGCATAGGTGCGGCCCTCGGCGGCCCGCTGGTGCTGGCTACCATAGGCTATGCTGCCGTCGGCGTGACCCTGCTGCTGTGCATGAGCCGTGAGCACAGGGCCATCGATGGCGAGGTGCAGCGCGAGATAGGCCGCGATCAGGCCTGGTTCGTCGGCATCTTCCTGGTGGCGGTGGCCCTCGGCATGGTGGCCTTCACCGGTAAAACCTGGCTGGCCCCGTTGTTCGTGCTGGTGTATCTGGTCTATGTGCGGCGCGAGCTGAAACAGACCGACAGCCACGAGGTCGCGTTGCCAGAGCCCCTCAAGCTGGATCCGGGCGCCGAGATCCCGGCGCTCGGCAAGGTGCTGCTGCAAACCCTGGTTGCGCTGGTGGTGGTGGCGCTGGCGGCCCAGCTGTTCGTTCATCAGCTGGAGAGCATGGGCGAGCTGTTTGGCCTCTCGCCGGTGCTGGCGGCCCTGTTGTTGAGCCCGGTGGCGACCGAGATGCCCGAGCTGATTAACGTGCTGATCTGGGTGCGGCAGGGCAAGCACCGGCTGGCACTGGCAAACATCTCGGGGGCCATGATGATCCAGGGCACCATTCCCAAGGCGTTCTGCCTGTTGTTCACCCCCTGGCTGCTGGACAGCACCATGATGGTCTCCTCGCTGGTGACGCTGCTGGCGGTCGTGCTGTTGTGGTGGGGGTTCAGTCGGGAGCGGATGACGGCGGGCAGGCTCGCCTGGGTGGGGCTGATCTATCTTGGCTTCTGCGGCTGGCTGATGGCGAACTGAGGCAGCAACCACACCACATGCAAAAGGGCGGGACCTTGTCCCGCCCTTATTGTTGTCATTACCCCATGCCGGCCGATGCCGGCAAGGGGGTCAGAACTGCTGGAACCAGCGCTGGATCTGGGCCGGATCCTTGCTCTGGGTGAGCGAGAGCATCAACAGGATCCGCGCCTTCTGCGGGTTCAGGGTCTCGGCGGCGACAAAGCCGTACTTGGCGTCATCGATCTCCGCATCCAGGGTGGTGGAGCCGGTCGGCACGCGGGCGGAGCGCACCACGCGAATGCCGTCCTTGCTCGCCTTGGCCAGGGTGTCGAACAGGGTGTGGTAGAGGTTGCCGTTGCCCACCCCGGCACTGACGATGCCGTCAAACTTGGCATCCACCAGGGCCTTGGCCGGCAGGTCCGAGGCGTTGGCGTAGCTGTAGACGATGCCGACCTGGGGCAACTTGTCGAGCTTGCTCACGTCGAACGGGGTCTTGCTGGTGTGCTGGCGGGCCGGGCTGCGCTGGTAGTCGATCTTGCCGTTGTGGATGTAGCCGAGCGGGCCGAAGTTGGGGGAAGCGAAGGTCTGCACTCCTGTGGTGTTTGTCTTGGTGACGTCGCGGGCATCCAGCACTGTGTCGTTCATCGCCACCATGACGCCACGCCCCTTTGAGGCGGGGTCGGAGGCAGTCACCACGGCGTTGTAGAGGTTCATGGGGCCGTCGGCGCTCATGGCGGTGGAGGGGCGCATGGCGCCCACCAGCACCACCGGCTTGTCGCTCTTGACGGTCAGGTTGAGGAAGTAGGCGGTCTCCTCCATGGTGTCGGTGCCATGGGTGATGACGATACCGTCCACGTCATCCCTGGCCAGCAGCGCGTTGACCCGCTTGGCCAGCGTGAGCCACACCTCGTCGTTCATATCCTGGGAGCCGATCTTGACCACCTGCTCACCCTGCACGTCGGCCACGTTTTTCATCTCGGGCACGGCGGCGATCAGCGTCTCGATGGCCACCTTGCCGGCCTCGTAGTTGGACTGGGTGGCGGACTGGCCCGCCCCGGCGATGGTGCCGCCGGTGGCCAGAATGTGCACGCTGGGCAGCGCCATGGCCCGCCATGGCCATGGGGGAGAGGGTCAGGCCGAGTACGGCGGCGATCAGGGTCTTGCGAATGGGAAGGGTCATGCTGCAATCCTTTTGGATGAGGGAATTGCAGCATTTTTATTCTTTTTAAACGGGATTTAAGTGATCATTCTCACCAATAAAAAGAAGTAAACAGAATATTAGTCTGATTTATACCAATTAAGTGATAATTCACTCTACCTGAAAGCCTCTCGCCTCGATCAGGGCGATCAACTCGGCTTTGCTCAGCTCGCTCTCGATGACGGCCTTGCGGCTGGCAAAGTCGACCGTGGCGGTGCGGACTGCTGGCTGGGCCAGCAGGGCCTTTTGCAGGCTGGCAGCGCAACCGCCGCAGGACATGCCGGTAACGGTGAGTTCGATGGTCATGGGCTCTCTCCTCTGTCGATGTGCAATCAGCCTAAAGCTGCCGCCTCCGGCAAGGTCAAGGGCGAATGCCGATCCCGTCAACCCCGGGTCGTGCATCATGGCGGCGCCCCATCACCCCATCAGTCCCAGGTAGTTCATCAGGGTGGCCCCCAGGCTGGTGGTGACGAGCGAGCCCAGGGTGGTGGTGGCGATGATGTTGGCCGCGAGGGCACTGTCACCGCCCATGGCACGGGTCATCACATAGCTGGCGGCGGCGGTGGGGGTAGAGCTGATGAGAAACAGGATGCCGAGGGCCTGCGGGCTGAAGCCGAGCGCCCAGGCCCCCAGCACCAGCAGCACGGGGATGCAGCACAGCCGGTTGACCGTGGCCCAGCCGGTCAGCATGGCGCCGCCGCGCAGGGCCTTGAGGTTGAGGCTGGCACCGGTGCAGAGCAGGGCCAGTGGCAGGGTCATGTTGGCGAAATAGTTGCCCGTGCTGATAACCAGCTGGGGCAGTTCGATGCCGAGCAGACCGAAGGGCAGGGCCGCCAGAATGGCGATGATGAGGGGGTTTTTGACGATCCCCTTGAGTATGGGTGTGAGCCCCTTTCCGCCCCCCAGGCTGCGGGTCAGGGTGATCACCGCGAGGATGTTGTAGAGCACTGTGATGGAGCCCACCAGCAGGGCGGCGGCCCCTATCCCCTCCGGGCCGTAGGCGTTTTGCACATAGGCCAGCCCCATGATCCCCATGTTGCCGCGAAAGCTGCCCTGCACGAAGATGCCCCGCAGTTTCTGCTCGCTGATGAAACGGGCCGCCAGCACCTCCAGCACCAGGAAACCGGCGAGGGTGCCGAGCAGGCCGTAGAGGATGAGCCAGGGGCTCGGCATGGTGGAAAAATCGGTGCGCACCATGCTCAGAAACAAGAGAGCTGGCAGGGTGACCTGGAACACCAGACGGGAGGCTGACTCGACGAAGCTGTCGGGCAAGAGACCCAGCCGCTTGAGCCAGATGCCGAGTACCAGCACCAGACAGATGGGGCCCGTGATGGAGAGAGAGAAGTGCAGACTTGCCAACAGATCCATGATGCGCGTCCTGTGCAACGGCGAAGAAAGTCGCCTGGGAAAGGGCATTCTAACGCCATGGGCTTGTATTCACAGGAGTTAATCACAACAATGTCTGCATCCCGGTTGTCGCCCTCCCCTGTCACGGATCCCCCATGGAAAAGAAACTGACCATCCTCGATATCGCTCGCCTCAGCGGGGTCGGCAAGTCGACCGTCTCCCGGGTGCTCAATCAGGATCCCAAGGTCAATGCCCAGACCAGGGCCAGGGTCGAATCGGTGATCGCCCAGCACGGTTTCGTCCCGAGCAAATCGGCGCGGGCCATGCGCAGCCAGAGCCAGCAGGTGGTCGGCATCGTGGTGTCGCGCCTCGACTCCAGCTCCGAGAACCAGGCGGTGCGCGGCATGCTGGAGACCCTCTACCAGCGTGGCTACGACGCCGTGCTGATGGAGAGCAAGTTCTCCCCCGCCAAGGTGAGCGAGCACCTGGCGGTGCTGGAGCGGCGCGGGGTGGACGGCATCATCCTGTTTGCCTTCAACGATCTGGACTATGCCGCCATGGCGCCGCTCAGGGAGAAACTGGTGCTGATGGCCCGCGAGCGCCCCGGCTTCTCGTCGGTCTGCTTCGACGATGACGGGGCGGTGCGCGCCGTGCTTGCCCACCTCGGAGAGCGTGGCCTGACCGAGGTCGCCTATCTCGGGGTGGAACGCAGCGATCTCACCACCGGGTTGCGTCGGCATCAGGCTTACCTCGACTACTGTCGGGAACAGGGGCGCACGCCCCGCAGCGCCCTCGGGGATCTCGGTCTGCAAAGCGGCTATCGGCTCGCGGCCGAGCTGCTCACCCCCACCACCCAGGCCATGGTCTGTGCCAGCGACACCCTGGCCATCGGCGCCGCCAAATACCTGCAGGAGCAGGGGCGCACCGACATCCTGGTGAGCGGCCTTGGCAGCAATCCCATGCTGACGTTCCTCTTTGCCAACACCCTCAGCCTGGATTTCGGCTACAAGGACGCCGGCATCCTGGCCGCCAGACAGCTGCTCGACCAGATTGAAGAGGGGCAGCCCCCCAGAGCGACCATCGCCCCCTGTCAGCCCCTGTAGTCTATCTTTTCCTCCATTCCCGGCGTTTTGCGCTTTTTGTGACCAGCGCCACGAATTGGGAACGTTCCCATTGCCGATACCAGCCACTGGCTTCATGCTGATTGGGAACGATACCAATAAACGGGCGGTCCTTGGCCAGCCGGTAAAGACACGACCATTATTCATGGAGTCACAGAGGGAAGGCTCATGTCAAAAGTCAACACACAGCATCTGGCGCAGCTGATCGAGCGGATCGGCGGCAAAGAGAACATCACCACTGTCAGCCACTGCCTGACCCGGCTCAGGTTCGTGCTGGCCGATCCGGTCAAGGCCGATCCCAAGGCCATCGAGACCATCCCTTCGGTGAAGGGGAGCTTCACCCAGGGCGGCCAGTTCCAGGTGGTGATCGGCAACGAGGTGGATCAGTGGTACAAGGCGCTCACCCAGGAGATCGGCGTGAGCGGCGGCAGCAAGGAGGCCGCCAAGCAGGCCGCCCGCCACAACATGAACCCGTTGGAGCGCGGCATCTCCCACCTGGCCGAGATCTTCGTCCCCCTGCTGCCCGCCATCATCACCGGTGGTCTGATCCTGGGCTTTCGCAACGTCATCGGCGATATCAAGATGTTCGACGACGGCACCCACACCCTCACCGAGATCAGCCAGTTCTGGGCCCAGGTGCACGCCTTCCTCTGGCTGCTGGGTGAAGCCATCTTCCACTTCCTGCCGGTGGGTGTCTGCTGGTCTGCGGTGAAGAAGATGGGCGGCTCCGAGATCCTCGGCATCGTGCTGGGTATCACGCTGGTGTCGCCGCAACTGATGAACGCCTATGGCATCGGCCAGCAGACCCCGGAAGTGTGGGACTTCGGCCTCTTCGTCATCCAGAAAGTGGGGTATCAGGCCCAGGTCATTCCGGCCCTGCTGGCGGGTGTCTTCCTCGCCTGGGTGGAAACCAGCCTCAAGCGCATCATCCCGGCCTATCTCTACCTGGTGATTGTGCCCTTCATCTCCCTGCTGCTGGCGGTGATCGTGGCCCACGCCCTGATCGGTCCGTTCGGCCGCTGGATTGGTGACGGCGTCGGCTTTGCCGCCAAGGCTGCCATGACGGGTTCGTTTGCCCCCATCGGCGCCGCCCTGTTCGGCTTCCTCTATGCGCCCCTGGTCATCACCGGCATCCACCACACCACCAACGCGGTGGACCTGCAACTGATGCAGAGCATGGGCGGCACCCCCATCTGGCCGCTGATCGCCCTCTCCAACATCGCCCAGGCGTCTGCGGTCGTCGGCATCATCCTGATCAGCCGCAAGGAGAACGAGCGGGAGATCTCGGTCCCGGCCGCCATCTCCGCCTATCTCGGGGTGACCGAGCCGGCCATGTACGGCATCAACCTCAAGTACAAGTTCCCCATGCTGTGCGCCATGGTGGGCTCAAGCTGTGCGGCTCTCATCTGCGGCTTCGCCGGTGTGATGGCCAACGGCATCGGGGTGGGCGGCCTGCCGGGCATCCTCTCCATCCAGCCGCAATACTGGGGCATCTACGCCATCGCCATGCTGGTGGCCATCGTGGTCCCCGCCCTGCTGACCCTGCTGGTCTACAAGCGCCAGCAGGCTGCCGGCAAGCTGGATCTGGCCACGGCCTGATCCACACAACCTCGGCGGAGCCCTGGCTCCGCCCTTTATCGTTGCCCTGTTCCAACTAATCCGGTTTCAACCAATGAGCGAACCAACCATGACACAGACACCCTGGTGGCAAAGCGCCGTGATTTACCAGATCTACCCCAAGAGCTTTCAGGATTCCGGCGCCCGTGGCACCGGTGATCTCAAGGGGATCATGGCCCGCCTCGACTACCTCAAGACCCTCGGCGTCGATGCCCTCTGGCTGACCCCGGTCTATGTCTCCCCCCAGGTGGACAACGGCTACGACATCGCCGATTACCTCAACATAGATCCCGCCTACGGCACCATGAGCGATTTCGAAGCGCTCCTGGCCGCCGCCCATGCGCGCGGCATCCGCATCGTGATGGATATCGTGGTCAACCACACCTCCACCGAGCACGCCTGGTTCAAGTCGGCGCTGGGGGACAAGAACAGCCCCTATCGCGACTACTACATCTGGAAATATCCGGTGGACGGCGGCGTGCCCAACAACTGGCAATCCAAGTTTGGCGGCAGCGCCTGGGAGCTGGACCCGGCCACCGGCCAGTACTACCTGCACCTCTTTGCCCGCGAGCAGGCGGATCTCAACTGGGAGAACCCGGCCGTGCGCGCCGAGGTGAAGAAGATCATCCATTTCTGGGCGAAGAAAGGGGTGGACGGTTTCCGCCTCGACGTCATCAACCTCATCTCCAAGGATCAGGCATTCCCTGACGACGAGGTGGGGGATGGCCGCCGCTTCTACACCGACGGGCCGCGCATCCACGAATTTTTGCAGGATGTGAGCCGCGACGTCTTCGCCCCCGTGGGGGCCATGACAGTGGGGGAGATGTCCTCTACTTCTCTGGAGCACTGCCAGCGCTATGGCGCGCTGGATGGCTCCGAGCTCTCCATGGTGTTCAACTTCCATCACCTCAAGGTGGATTACCCGGGCGGCGACAAGTGGACCAAGGCCCCGTTCGATTTCCTCGAACTCAAGCGCATCTTCAACCACTGGCAGAGCGGCATGCATGGCAAGGGGTGGTCGGCGCTCTTCTGGTGCAACCACGATCAGCCGCGCATCGTCTCCCGTTTCGGCGATGAGGACGAGCATAGGGTGGTCGCCGCCAAGATGCTGGCCAGCACGCTGCACGGCCTGCAAGGCACCCCCTACATCTATCAGGGGGAGGAGATCGGCATGACCAACCCCGGCTATCAGCACATCGACGACTATCAGGATGTGGAGAGCCGCAACATCTTCGCCATCAAGCAGGCGGAAGGGATGAGCGAGGCCGAGATCCTCGCCATTCTCGGCGCCAAGTCCCGGGACAACTCGCGCACCCCGATGCAGTGGAGCGCCGCCTCCAACGCCGGTTTCACCAGCGGGACGCCCTGGCTCAAGCCCGCCGCCAACTACCCCGAGATCAACGCCGAAGCGGCGCTCGCCGACCAGCACTCGGTGTTCTGGCACTATCGGGATCTCATCGCCCTTCGCAAGGCGCACCCCATCTTCACTCAGGGGGATTATCAGGAGCTGCTGACCGGGCACCCGCAGATCTGGGCCTATGTCCGCCGCGCCGACGGTCAGACCCTGCTGGTGGTGAGCAACTTCTACGGCGAGCCGGTGGCCTTCGAGCTGCCTGCCGAACTGGCCAATGGAGAGGGGCGCCTGTTGCTTGGCAACTACCAAGACAGCCCGACCCGGCCGCAATCCTGCAAGCTGCGCCCTTACGAATCCCTGATCTGGCTGATGGAGCAATGATGACTGACGCAACGACAGTGCAGCGGCCCGCTGTGCGTGGCCCCGAGTGGCAGAAGATGGTGGCGGGAGCGCCCTATGATGCAGGGGACCCCGAACTGCGGGCTGCGCGGGAGCAGTGCCGCGCCCTGCTGGGAGAACTGAACCGGGAGCGAACCGATGCCCCTGGTTGGGATGAGCGCCTCACCCGCCTGCTGGGTGGCCGCGCAGAACGCTGTTTCATCACGCCCCCCTTCTTCTGCGACTATGGCGCCAACATCTTTGTCGGCGAGAATTTCTACGCCAATTTCAACTGCACCATCCTGGATGTGTGCGAGGTACACATAGGCGACAACGTGCTGCTGGCCCCCGGAGTGCAGATCTACACCGCTACCCACCCGGTGGCGGTAGCGCCGCGCATCAAGGGGGTGGAGTTCGGCAAGCCGGTGCGTATCGGCAACAACGTCTGGATTGGGGGCAGCGTCGTCATCTGCCCGGGCGTCACCATAGGGGACAACAGCGTCATCGGGGCGGGGTCCGTTGTCACCAGAGACATTCCGGCAGGCGTGGTGGCGGTCGGCAATCCCTGCCGGGTCTTGCGCCCCATGACGGCAGAGGAGCTGGCGCCCGGAGAACCTGGCTGACACAGAAGGGGCAGGCCGTACCTGCCCCTGTTCGTTTCCCTGACGGCGCTCCCGCAATGCCGGCAAGGCTTCGGCGCAACCCCCTCTTTACCCGGGCAGCAAGGCGCCGCAACGCTTGTGCTGTCCCATGACCACCAGAGTCTTGAAACTGCGCACCTGGTCCCTGGCATGGAGCACCCGACGGGTGAACTGCTCGTAACTTTGCATGTCCCTGGCGGCCACTTGCAGCACGAAGTCCTGCTCCCCCGTCACATACCAGAGATCCATCACCTCGGGTTCCCGCTGCAGGCTGGCGATCATCTCATCGACGATGCGGCCATGATCCCGCTCCAGGGTCACCAGCACCAGCATGGTGATGGGCCAGCCCATGGTGGACGGTGCCACCAGCGCCACTTCCCGCTCGATGAGGCCGGACTCCCGCAAGGCGCGGACGCGGCGGTAGCAGGCTGGGGCGGAAAGACCGACCCTGTGGGCCAGCTCCGGCGTGGGCAGACGGGCATCCTGTTGCAGCTCGGCGAGGATGAGCAGATCAAATTTGTCGGTCATGGGGTTCATTAGATAAAAATTATCGCACAAGGCCAGTATTAGACCGGTTTTACCCAAGTCTCCAGATATATTTTACTGCCCATCGTCCTGCTCGGTATGAACACCATGCAACCCAATCCCAATGCCCTCTCCTCTCTTCTGGCCGTCCTGCTCGCCATGTTGTCGATCACCCTCGGCGCCTCCCTGGCCAAATCCCTGTTTCCCCTGCTGGGAGCCGCAGGTACGACCCTGTTCCGGCTGGGGTGCGCCGCCCTCCTTCTCTCCCTGGTGTTTCGCATCTGGCGTGTCCCCCTCGACCGACGCACCCTGCTGGGCGCCATCCCCTACGGCCTGTCGCTTGGGGCCATGAACCTGCTCTTCTATCTGGCCATCGCACGCATTCCCCTCGGCGTAGCCCTGGCCATCGAGTTCATCGGCCCCCTGACGGTGGCCCTGCTCTCCTCACGCCACCGGGCAGACTTCATCTGGCTGATACTGGCCATCGCCGGGCTGCTGCTGCTCTTGCCCCTGCGGGCAACACAGCAGGCCATCGATCCCCTGGGGGCCGCACTGGCTCTCGGGGCTGGCCTCTTCTGGGGGCTCTATATGCTCACCGGAAAGCGGGCCGGAACCTTGCTGGGCGCACAGGCTCCGGCGCTGGGCATGTGGGTGGGCACCCTGCTGGTATTGCCCTTCGGGCTTGAGGGTGCGATCGAGGCTTCATTCACCGTCCCCGTGATCCTCACCATCATCGGGGTGGGGCTGCTCTCGAGCGCCATCCCCTACTCTCTCGAGATGTTTGCCCTGCGCCGCCTTCCCCTCAAGAGCTACGGCATTCTCACCAGCGGTGAACCGGCCATGGGAGCCTTGATGGGACTGGTATGGCTGGGCGAGCAGTTGCCCCCGTCCCAATGGCTCGGGATAACCGCCATCATCGCCGCCTCCATGGGCACCACCTGGCAGGCGGGTCGTCGACAAGCCGGCTCCGCCTGAACCAAAAAAAATCGGGGCCGGCGATGACCGGCCCCGGGGATGGTACGAGCGCGTCAGGACGAGTAGTCGTAACAGCGTTTGAGCTCGCCGAAGTCATAGAAGAAGCTGCCCACAGCAATGGGGGAGCAACCTGCCTTGAAGGCGAGCTCCTTCTCGTTGTAAAGCATCTTCACCAGCACCCGGCCGGCCTCGTTGCGGTAGACATCCCACTGGATATTGGCCGCATAGGGAGAGACCCAGCCGCCACGCCATTCGTTGTTTTCCTGGCTCATCAGCACGCCGGGCTGGGCGCTCTGGCGGCTCCCTGCCAGCTTCATCAGGGCCGCCAGCGGGATCAGGGTCTCCGCATGGGCGAAGCGCAGCTTGGCGACATGCTCGCCCGCCTCTTCCACCACCTGGGTCTGTACCTCGTTGAAGAGGCCGTCAAGCAGGGGCTGGGCCACGGCGTAGGTGGCGCTCTGGCTGGCAAGACTCGGCCCCTTCTCGTAGAAGTCCTCGGCATCGGAAAGGTAGGAGAACCAGGCAGACTCCTCTGGAGTGATGAACTGCTCGAGATCCCAGGACCCGCCTTGTGCCTGCGCCTCCCGGATCATCCCCGGGCCGATGATGAAGAGGTTGTAGAGCATGAGGGCGGCGTCCACCTCGTCGCGCACATGGGTCTTGCCGCCGTCTTCCGGATTCACCGCCACGTAATCCACCCCGGCGGCCAGCTCGTCGACGAAGGCCTTGCTGTAGAGACGCTCGAGCATCTCGCGGGCCATCACCCGGGTCCTGGGCAGGGCCTTGAGCGCATCGAGGGCCTCGGTCAGCTCGGGAGCGGGAGCCACCCCGTTGTCTTCGTCCCCGACAAAGGCCTGATAGGCCTGGAAGGTGGGCAGATACCGGGTGTACTCCCCCTGCGGCTCGGTCTTGTGGAAGTAGAGCTCGAACTTGTTGCGCAGCCCCTTGTCGATCTCGGAAGGGTTCTCCTGGCTGACGTAACAGTCGGGGCTGTCCGTCACCAGAGAGACCCGTTTGGCCAGGCTCTGCATGAAGAAGTAGGCGCTTTCGTTGGCGCGATCCTTGCCCGATGTCTCGACCTTGAGGCAGAGGGGAGTCGATTCAGTGGCCAGCAGGGTGGGCAGCCGTTCGGCGAGCCGGGTCGCCAGGTTGGCGTGCTCCTCCTTGCCGAGCGCACTCAGCAGGCCATAGCCGAGGGTCTGGTTGGCGGCCGTGACGGCGTCCACCTTGGCGCCGAGCCGTTGGCCCAGCTCGGTCAAGGCCCCCTGCCTCGCGGCATCCTCCCACACCAGCTTGGTCAGCACATCATATTTGGGGCTGGACAGCGAGCGGGAGCCATGGCGTGCCACCAGTTCGGTGAAGACGGGACTAAAGCCTTCAGGGGCAACCTCATAGCTGTTCATTGCCTGACGGGCGGCATAGACCGCCTTGGTGCTGTATTGATAGTCGCCGACGGCAGGCGAGGAGGAGTCGTTGCCCGAATTGCAGCCGCTCAGCAGGGTGGCCGCCACGCAGGCGGCAAGGGAAGAGACGCGAAACATAGCCATCCTTGAAGCAGTTTTAAAATGAAACCGCACAGTACGCACCGGATGTGACAATCCGGTGTCAGGTCTGGGACATGCACCTCTCTCCTGAAGGGTGACCCCCCCCAACCCGTCTATGCCCCCCACAAATCATCATTCATATTTTTTGAACGTGTAGGCCAGTTTATCTCGCTAACAATGACCGGGTGAGGCGCTTAATATTCACACATCGCTTAGGCAGGAGCGCCAAGCCGCAAAACAACTGGTCGTTCATGGCAGTCCCCCATACATATGGGCGACAAACATCCGTGACAAAACAACACACCATTTGAATGACCTCTTGCAAGGATGCATTGATGCAGGCCTGTCAGGCCTTGCCAATGACATAAAAACCAAGAGAGTGAATGAACATGAAAAACGTGATCAAGATGCTGGCCGTTGCAGGCCTGATGAGTGCCGGTGTTGCCCAGGCTTCCGTCCCCGCCGACTTCAATGCCACCCCGGGTGTGCTGTTCGTGAACTGGCATGCCAGCGCCGCCATGGCCGGCAAAGCCAACCCCATGCTGGAGGTGCGCGATGAATCCGGTGATCTGGTGGCCTCCGTCCACGCCAACCTGATGGGTACCCAGCAGGTACAGATCCCGAGCCGCGCTCAGGGCAACCTGACCGTCAGCCTCGGCGATCAGAGCAGCGATTACCGCATCCCGTTCGGCATCGGCAGCGGCAATCCCCGCTGATCAACGCAGACGACGTCCCTCCCGGGTCTGGCAAAGACACGCCGACCAGGCGAGAGATCAACGACAAGGGCGCCATCAAGGCGCCCTTGTCGTCGTTGCCGTCGGCATACACGGCTACTGGGTGAAGACGGGACCGAAGCCGGATCCCCACAGGATGGCCGTGGCAGCCAGCACGCAGACCAGCAGCACCAAGCCGACCGTCACCACTGAGCTGGCGTAGATGAATCCCTGCTCCTTGGTGATGTGCATCAAGATGGGCACGCCGATATAGAGCAGGTAGACGGAATAGGTCAGCCCGACCAAACCGATGAGCATCACGAACCAGAGATGCGGGAAGAAAGCGGAGAAGCCCACCATGAAGAGTGGCGTGGAGGTGTAGGCCGCCAGCTCCAGCGAGGTCGTGTAGCTGGGATCCGAGCCGAAGGTATGCCCCATCCAGTGCACCAGATAGGAGAGTGCCAGCACGCCGATGATGAGGGTCACGTACATGGCGACCGACAGCTTGAATGCACTGTTGGCGGTCAGGGTAATGGGATCGCCGACCCCGATGCTCCAGCCGATGTGAACGGCGGAATAGTAGGCGCAGATGGGAGGGATAAGGGCCACGAGCAGGATGTGGGTCAGACTGTTTCTGAAGCTGTCGTGCCGCTCGTCTATGGTATGCCATTCGGTGTGGGGATGGGCATACAATCCCCATAAGTGATTCAATATCATAGCGTTATTCCTTCTCTACATCGGTGGTTGGCGGATCGATACCGGGCTTTCTCCTCTGATTGCGTCATGTCCGGGCGCTGGTGGCGCCATCGCTTGTCATGGCATGCGATGACTTTAAATAAAGTCGCTCCACCGCCGCTGCGTCAAGCAAGGTCGCCGGGACAGCCGGGAGGGATGGGAAGACAGCAGGAGGGCACCGGAGGCGGGCACTGATGGCACCCGCCGTCGGCGCTCCCGTCAATACTGCTTGGTTTTAGAGGCAAAACCCGCGAGGAAGAGACCGGTCAGGAACATGCCGCAGAAGGCTTCGATGGCCGACAGCAGTTGCAGCGGCGAGGAGGTCTGGGAGATGTCCCCATAACCCAGGGTCACGAAGGTGACGATGCTGAAATAGAGGGAGCGCCCCAGATGGCCGTGGGTTGCAGACTCCGGTGCCAGGAAATAGGTCAGGGTCGCCAGCAGGATCACCCCCATCGACATCAGCAGGCTTCTGATGGGACGCTCCCCAAACCCCCAGGTGATGAAGCTGATGAACTTGCCCGCGCACTTGAGATAGCACAACAGGGAGAGCCAGCACTTCGTCATCGGACCGCTGCGCAACCAGCGCTCCCGGAACAGCTCCCGCGGGCTCGCCAGGGACTTCATCTCGTGCAGCTTCTCCTTGTAGTAGCACTCGCCGGCGTCGACGGTGTCACCCACGCTGGAGAAGAGACGCTTGGCATTGCGATAGAGTTTGCTCGCCTCGTTGTGGTCGATCCGCCCATTGTCGTTGTAGACCACCTCCACCTTGTCCAGGTTGGTGTGCTCCATGGTGGCATCGAAGTTCTTGGCGCTGACGCTGAAGTTTTTCAGCACCGCCCGGGAGGAGTGGAAGCGGATCTCCTCGCACTCTATGGTGAAGTCCTGAAAGACCCCGTCCTCCAGCGCCAGCTCCCGCTTTTTGGCCCAGGCCCTGTGGTCCCACAGCAGGGAGTCGAACAGATCGAGCCCGATCACCCCGCCATTGACCCTGACCCCCTTGGCCGAGCAGTGCCACAGATAAACCTTGGAGTTGTTGACGGCCCCATCGAGAGAGAGCTCGTCGAGACAGGTAAAATCGAGCAACCGGCCGGAGATGATGGGGCTTTTGAGGGCAACACCGCCGATGTTGAGCAGACGATGCTTGCCCAGCACCTGGGCCTCCCCCTTGTTGTTCTCCGAGACCGAGAGCAGGCTTTGCACCCGTTTCACCTCGTCATTGCCATGTTTTCCCGCCAGCCACATGCTGTAAGGCTCGAAACGGGTCTCCGAGCGGATGAGGCCGCTCTTGCGCAGGGATTCCAGTGCACTCGAGGCGCTCTCATACAAGCGGACCTTGTCGTCGCTCATGTAGACACAAAGGCTCAGCACGCAGCGGGAGCTGATGAAGCGGGCGATGCCGATCTGGAAGATCACGCTTTTTTCTATCTTCTGCTCCGCCATCCAGTCGTCGAAATGGGGCAACGACGCCACCAGCAGCGCCCAGATACGGGGATAATCGTTCTCACGCCGCCACTCGTTGAATTGCTCGGGGGAAAGCTGCCAAAGCTCTGTTGCATTCATAGATGACCTCAGTAATGGAGATGTTCTCGTCGGTGATTCTCTGTCAAGTGCAACCAATAGAAGCGAGCTTACAACAGCAACGAATGGCCCCTAAGAATCAGGAGAAAAAAAGTTAACCATTTGAAAAAAATGCATAAATGCTTTCTCACACACCAAAAAAATGAACGCTCAGAGATAAAAAAACTCCCGACCGGGAGCTTTTTTTATGGGTAGAACGCGATGGCATTACGCCTCCAGGCTGATGCCGATGTTGGAGACGCCGTCCTGGGCCGCGAAGGCGCGGATGGCAAGGATGCGATCGCTGTCCCGTTCATGGGCCACCCGTTTGAGCAGTTCGACCTGGAACTCCAGCTCGGCCTCCATGTACTCGTGCTCATAGAGCTCCTCATCGCTGAGATCCCGCTCTTCCAGCATCTCTATGAAGCCGGCGACCGTGCCGACAGACGCATGGCTGGCGTCGTTGGCCTCTTCCCCCACCCGGCAGATCACCGAGTTGTAGGCACAACCCAGCGCCACGCAGGCGTCCAGTGCCGGATAGGCGCCGTAGGATTCAAACTTGCGGGGATCGGGAATGTAGACTTCAAACGCTTCCAGAATGGCACCAAGATTGACGCGGGATCCCTTGACCGTCAGGTAGTTCCACATCTGATCCAGCGCGTGACGGAATGCCCTCGCATCCCCGAAACCAGAGGCCTGGGTAAAGAGCACATAGTTGGGGTACATGCGCTCTGCCAGCGCCAGGGTATAGACGGTTTGCTGCCAGGGCTGCAGCTCGGCCAGTCGCTTATAAAACTTGTCACCAAACACTGGAGTCGGATCCTTTGCAAAATGTGGGGCAGATTGTAGCCCACGAGGGCCCCGTCTAAAAATGAAAAAGCGCCCTGCTCGACTATCTTGCCCGATCAACTGGGGTAAGATGGAGACAGCATCCCTCTCGCCTTGCCATAAACACGATAAGGAACAAGAGTATGAGCCAACGTACCCTGCTGCTGTTGAGTCAGGACAACAGCCACTATGAACGCCTGCTCAAGGCGGCCCATCTTCCCCATCTGCACATTCTTCGGGCCGACAATCAGGCCGAGGCCGAACAGCTTATCGGTGACGCTCATATCCTGATGGCCGAGCCTGCCCGGGCCAAGCCGCTGCTGGCCAAGGCCGGCAAGCTCAGCTGGCTCCAGTCGACTTATGCCGGGGTCGATGTGCTGCTGGACGCCAGTTGCCGCCGCGACTACCTGCTCACCAATGTCCGCGGCATCTTCGGCCCCTTGATGAGCGAGTATGTGTTCGGCCATCTGCTCAGCCTGACCCGCCAGTTGCCACTCTATCGCGAGCAGCAGCAACAGGGCGTCTGGCAGAGCCATCCCTATCAGGGCTTGAAGGGAAAGACGCTGCTGCTGCTCGGCACCGGCAGCATAGGGCAGCATATAGCCCACACCGGCAAACATTTTGGCATGAGGGTGCTCGGCATCAGCCACAGTGGCCGTGAACGTGCCGGGTTCGATCAGGTGTACCAGTTGCCGGCACTCAACAAAATGCTGGCCCAGGCCGATGTCATCGTCAGCGTGCTGCCCGCCACCCGCGAGACACGCCATCTCTTCACCGCCGAACGCTTCGGCCACTGCAAACCGGGCGCCATCTTCTTCAACGTCGGCAGGGGCAATGCCGTCCATGAGGGGGAGCTGCTGGCGGCACTGCAAGCCGGCAAGCCCGCCATGGCGGTGCTCGATGTGTTCGAGCAGGAACCCCTGCCCGCTGACAGCCCGCTCTGGCACCAGCCCAATCTCATCGTGACGCCTCACAACAGCGCCTACAGCTTCCCGGAAGATGTGGCCCAGATCTTCATCCGCAACTACATCCGCTTCATCGATGGTCAGCAGCTGGACGGCAGGATCGACTTTGACAAGGGTTATTGAAGCCGTTCTGCAATGAAAAGGCCCCGCCAGTTGGCGGGGCCTTTTTCGTCAGGAGGAAGCCGTTCAGCCCGCCTCCATCTCTTTGCGGTAGCTCTTCACCTTGGCGAGGAACTGACGCTTGTCCTTGCCGGAGAGCGGCTCCGCCATCGGCAGCTTGATCTTCATGGGATCCACCGGGCGGTTGTTGATGCGCACCTCGTAGTGCAGGTGAGCACCGGTGGAGCGGCCCGTGTTGCCGGAGAGGGCAATCTTGTCACCCATCTTCACCTTCTGGCCCGGCTTGACCAGCAGCTTGCTCAGGTGCAGGTAACGAGTCGTCAGGGTCCGGCCGTGCTTGATCACCACATAGGTACCGGCCAGCGGGTGGCGGGTGGCCTTGAGCACCACGCCGTCCCCAGTGGCCATGACGGCCGTCCCGACCGGCAGCGCGAAGTCGGTGCCCTCGTGGGGACGCACCTGGCCCGTGATGGGATGACGCCGTGCCGGGTTGAAGTTGGAACTGACCCGATAGCGGCTGTGGGTCGGGTAACGGCGGAAACCCCGCTCCAGGCTGTTCGCCTGGCCGTCATAGTAGTTGCCATCCTCAGACAACCAGGCCGACGCCGCCTTGCCCTGGCTGAAGACTTCGACCCCGAGCAGCTGGGTGTTGCCCGTGCTCTTGCCCTCTACCGTCTCCTGGCGCACCAATACCTTGAATTTATCCCCTTTTTTCAGATCCTTGGCGAAGTTCAGGCGCCACTGAAACAGGTTGGCAATCTTCTGGATGTGGTTCGCCGGGATCCCCGCGTTGCGGGCGCTGACGTAGAAGCTGCCGTTGATGACGCCTTCATAACTCTTCTTCTGCCACTCCACCTCTTCGTTGAGCATGTTGGCACTGTAGGTGTCATCGGTGCGTTCCAGCACCAGGGTCTGCTTGATGTTCAGACGGATCTTCAGTTGCTGCAGTATGTTGTCCTGATCGATCAGCAGCTCGATGGTCTGGCCGGGCTTGAGGCGGGCCAGATGGTTCTTGGTGTCCGCATCCAGCACCTTGTAGAGGGTGGTGGTGGACAGGCCCAGGGTGTTGAAGATGGTGGTCAGGTTTTCGCCGTTGCGTACCCGGTAGTCCTGCCATTGGGGCGTGGGATCGGCCGGAATGTCGTCCTCCGGAGCTGCGGCCTCCACCAGCTCGTGATCCGGGATGTCGTTGAAGTCGGTATTGTCTTCGTTGGTTGCGGTGCCCGTGGTGGCGATCGGCAACTCCAGACGCAGTGGCCGCTCCAGGATGTCACCCGGGGCTGGCAATACGGCTACCGCTGACAGCGTCATGGCCGTGAGCAATAGCATGGCGTAAAAGTGTTTGCGGGGAACCGGGGGTTCCCAATTGGCAGCCTGTGCTACCAAGGGACGGAGACGTTTCATCCGCTATCCTGTTATTAGATCTAAGGGTGGTGTTTGTGGGTCTGTTTTTATGATTTTTTATTATGAAAACCGAATATCTGGCTTTTAGACCTAAATACTTACAAAAAGTTCATAGCTACATGCACGAAACTCACATTTTATGCATAACCTTCCAGCATGGGCAGAAATGATCGTCGTTTTTAGCCATTTTTTTCTATTTTTAAGAACCTAGTCCGGTTGTTTGGCGCTCCGGATCCGCAAATGTTGCAAAAACATCACCATGGAGTGGGTATGTCGTTGGCAAAATTGTTAAATGTGATCATCCTAATCCTGTTCGCCATCGGTGCCGTCCTGCTGCTCATGCTGGAGATCACCACGGTACGACAATCCATTCTCGACCAGATGTCGGCCAATCTTGAGACCGCCATCACTGCCCTGGGTCTGGTACTCCAGGGCACCCTGCTCAATGATGACAAGGTTCTCGCGGAAACCATCGTCAATGCCATGTTTGACGGCGGCTTCGTCAGCTCGGTGGTCTTGCTGGATCCGGACGGTCAACTGCTGTTCCAGAAGGTCTTCCACACCGCACAACAAAACGTACCCACCTGGCTTCCCTCGGTTATCGACATGCCCCCGGTCAAGATTGAGCAGGAGTTGACCGATGGCTGGCGCATCCTTGGGACTCTCACGCTGGAAGGGCACGAGGGGTATGCCTACCAGCACCTGTGGAACGCCATCAGCCGTACCGGGCTTGCCCTGCTCGCCGGCCTGCTGGTCTTTACTCTGGTCATCACCTGGGTATGCCGTCGCCTGCTGCGTCCGCTTGAACAGATCAGCCAGCAACTGACCCAGATCCGCAAACGTCAGTTCAGCGGCAACCTGCCTCTCCCCTGGCTTCGCGAGTTGCAGGAGGTCGCCACCTCCATCAATCAACTGGTGTCCGAACGCAAGCGGGATCTGCTGCAGCAACGGCTCAAAATCACCCAGCTCGGCAGGCTCGACGTCCCCCTGGCTCACCAGAAGCTGACGGGATTGACCGATACTGCAGGTGACATGTACCTGCAGCATTTCGTCTCCACTCAGGGCAACATCAGACTCTACAGCCGGCTCTTGCCCAAGCCCCCCCCCACCACGGACAGTTCGCCCGATGAGATCAGGGCCCTGTTCAACGACTTTCTTGTCGAGAAAGCGGAAGGGCTTCAGCTGCCCCTCAGCCTGCTGAACCATCCCGACTGGGCACAGTTCGCCCCCTCTCTGGCCAATGCCAGAGGCAAGACCCTGGACTGGCACTGGGATCTGGCCAGCCTGCCCCCCCTCGCCGAAGAGCGGCTGACGGCGCTTCAGACCCAGGGGATCGAGATGGCGTTCAGCAATGTCCCGATGAACAACGACAACCTGGCCAGGCTCGATCCCATCAGGCCTGTCTTCATCAGCTGCCAGCTGACCCAGGCCCCCCTCTATTGGAATCTGCTCTCCCAGTGCCTCCATGCTTCCGGCTACACCCTGCTGGCCGAAGCCAGCGAGGTGAGCGACGTAGACACCCTGCGCAACTGGGGCATCGATGGCTACGCCACTCAGGAGGCATCATGAGAACCCCGCTGTTGTTGCTTGCCCTGTTGTGGCAACCCGCTCCGCACGCCGCCTCCCTGGCCATCAGCACGGGCGGTAAGCAGGGCATCTATTACCAGGTCATCAAGGAGTTCTGCCGGCTGGCCAACAAGAGTGACCCCACGTTGTCATGCAAGCCGCAAGCCAGTTCAGGTTCCATCGAGAATCTGCGCATGCTGCAAGCAGGGGAGACCCCTTATGCCCTCGTCCAGTCCGACTGGCTCTATCAGGCCAGCCAGGGGATCGGGCCGTTCGCCAGGCAACCCCAACCCGAGCTGAGAACCCTCTTCGCCACCCATGCGGAACCTTTCACCATAGTGGTGCGAGCCGATGGCGACATCACCACCCTGGCGCAACTCAAGCTGGCCCCCATCGACATGGGGCTGAAACACTCGGGCACCCGCCAGACGGCATTGGCCCTGTTCCACGCACTGGGCACCAGAGAGCAGGACCTCGACCTGAAGAGCGTGGCCAATCTCTCCGAGGCGCTGTGCAGCAAGCAGATCGATGCCTATGGCCTGGTGATGGGCCATCCCAACCGGATCGTGCTGGCCACGGCGAAGCGCTGCGCCATCCGCTTCCTGCCGATCGAGGGGGAGACGCGGGAGCGACTGCTCAAGGGGGTCAAGTATTATCAGCGCAGCCAGGTACCCGCTCGCATCTATCCCGGCAACCTCAAGGCGACACCGACCTTCGCCATTGCCGCCACTCTGGTGACCAATGCCGCTACACCAGACGAAGACGTCTATCGTCTGACCAAAGCGATGCTGAGCCAGCAGACCGGTTTCAACGAACAGACCTATGGCTATGCCAACCTGTTCCACAAGGCACGCAACAAGACGGGCCCGGTGCTGAGCGTCCCGCAGCACCCGGGGGCGGCAAGATACTTCGAAGAGTTGAACAGCGCGGGCAAGCTATAGCTGGCGGCGGGGGGCACGCAGGTGCTCGCTGGAGAACCGGCTCTGCATCGAGGTCCACTGGGTCAGGCGATCGGCGCTCCCCGCCAGGGTTCCCTCGCGACGCGACTTCATGACCCAGATGCTCTTGGCATCGAAACTGTAAACGGGTTGCAGATCATTGCGCTGGCTGCCCGGCAGGATGCGGCCATTGATGTTGTCGAGCACCAGGGGATCTGACTTGGTGCTCGGGAAATAGAGCGTCACCATGTGAAACTGGTTGTAGCGGATCGCCTTCACATAGGCCAGCCGCAGTTTCTTCTCGTCGACGCCGAGCTCCATCAGGGTGTAGTACTTGGAGATGCTGTAATCCTCACAATCCCCGCCCCGGGCCCCGATGAATTCCAGGGGATTGGCCCAGTAATCCTCGTCACCCCAGAGTCTGGGATCCTCGCTGTAAGTCAGATTGTTGAAGTAGTTGTTGACCAGTTCCAGCTTCTGCTGATCCGTCGTGCCGGCCCTCGGGGTGAGCAGGCGGGAGAAGGCCTCGGCGCGCTGGATCGCCCTGGCACCGTAGACAGCCTGCATTTTTGCCCTGAGTTCCGGGCTGGCGATGTGTTCGGAAAGACCGGATGCCTGTATGCCGGATCCCAGCAGGGTCAGCGTGCAGGCAGAGACGAGCAACCATTTCATGACTGACACTCCATATCAGATGCTGGAGGTCAGTATAGTTGGCCGCGCCGCCTCTATCGTCAATGTCGGGCAAGGCCTAGCGGCACTGGGCGAAGGCATCCGCCAACTGCTGCATGAATTGCGGATAACCGTCCGGACCGAGCGGCACCTGCTCGCCGACCTCATCCAGCAGCAGCACTCTGGCCCCGGTGTTGCGGGCAACCGACTCGATCACCGCTGGCGAGAATTGCGGCTCGGCATAGATGCAGCTCGCCTGCTTCTCTTCCAGCACCTTGCGGATTTCCACCAGGGTCTTGGCGCCGGGACGACGCTCAGGGCTCACGGTGAAGTGTCCCCTGGAACTCATGCCGTAGTGACGCTCCCAGTAGCCATAAGCCTCGTGGAACACGAAGTAGCCCTTCTCGTTCACCACCTTCATCTGCTCGGCGATCACCTTGTCCCGGGCATCGACCTTGCCCTTGAAAGCAGCAAGATTGGCGGCATAACGCGTCTGGTTGGCCGGATCCTGCTTGCCAAGCTCGGTCGCGATCGCGGTGGCGATCACCTTGGCCTGGGCCGGGCCCAGCCAGAGATGGGGATCCACACCTTCGTGATGGTGCCCTTCATGACCATCATCCTGATCACCGTGCTCGTGGGCCTCGTGTTCATGATCGTGGTCGTCGTGGCTCGCCTGGGTTGCGTAGTTGAACAAGGGCATGCCCGGCACCAGAGTCAGGGTCAGTGCATGGGGATGCTTTGCAAGCGGCTTTGCCATGAAGCTTTCCAGCTCGGGGCCTACCCAGACCACCAGATCGGCCTCGTTGATGCTGCGCATATCGGAGGGGCGCAGGGAATAGTCGTGGGGGGAAGCCCCCGTCGGCAGCAATACCTTGGGTTCGCTCACTCCCTCCGTGATGGCCGCCGCGATGAAGCCAAGGGGTTTGATGGTGGTCAGCACCTCGAGGGCACGGACAGGCAGACTCACCGCCAGCAGGGCAGTGATCAGGGCAAGAATTCGCATAGAGGTCTCGTCAGGGAGTGTGTGTGTGATAATATAACAAACCAACGTCGCTGTTATATTATAACTTCCACAGGCTGTAAACCCCGGAGCTGTCATGACCCAACTGGTGGAGCTGAAAGAGGTCTGTCTCTCATTTGACGGACGACTCGTGCTCGACAAGGTCTCCTTTACCCTGAACAAAGGCAAAATCACCACCCTGGTCGGCCCCAACGGAGCGGGAAAGAGCACCCTGAGCAAGCTGGTGCTGGGCTTGCTCAATCCGGACTCGGGCGAAATCATTCGCCGCCGCGATTTGCGGGTCGGTTATGTGCCGCAGCGCCTCTACCTGGACCCCACGCTGCCGCTGACGGTGCGCCGCTTCCTGCAGCTCGGCAAGAACAGCCGCCTCTCCATCGAGGAGGCCCTCAGCCGGGTCGGCGCCCAGGATCTGCTGGACAACCGGATGCAGAAGCTCTCCGGCGGCGAGATGCAGCGGGTGCTGCTGGCCCGCGCCTTGCTGGTCAAGCCCGAGCTGCTGGTGCTGGACGAACCTGTCCAGGGAGTAGACATCACGGGGCAGATCGAGCTCTACGCCCTCATCGGCCAGCTCGCCGCCGAATTCCACTGCGCCGTGCTGATGGTCTCCCACGATCTGCACCTGGTGATGGCCAGCACCCACGAGGTGATCTGCCTCAATCGCCACGTCTGCTGTCACGGCGAGCCGGAGAGCGTGGCACGCCACCCGGAATTTGCCCGCCTGTTCGGGCGGCCGGAGCAGGAGGTGCTGGCGGTCTACACCCACCATCACCACTGCGATGGCGAGCATCACCACCATAAACCGCAGGCGCCCGTCATCCGCCTGCCCTCCCGCAACCCGTAACGCACGCAACAGGATCATCAAGTGGACAGCTTTCTGTTATACGCCCTCGCGGCCGGGCTCGGCATCGCCGTGCTGGCCGGCCCCCTCGGCAGTTTCGTGGTGTGGCGCAAGATGGCCTATTTTGGCGACACCCTCTCCCACGCCTGTCTGTTCGGCATCGCCCTCGGCATCCTGCTGCAGGTAGACCTCACCCTGGCGGTGGTGGTCTGCTGCCTCGCCATGGCCATGTTACTGGTGATCATGAGCCGCAACCAGCAGGTGGCCACCGACACCCTGCTCGGCATCCTGGCCCACAGCGCCCTGTCGCTCGGCCTGGTGACCCTTAGCTTCATGGACAATGTGCGGGTGGATCTGATGGCCTACCTGTTCGGCGACCTGCTCTCGGTACAACCCATGGATCTGCTCTGGATCTACGGCGGCGGCGCCCTGGTGCTGCTCACCCTGTGGCGGCTCTGGGATCCTCTGCTCTCCATGACCATCTCGGAAGAGTTGGCGCGAGTGGAGGGAGTGCGGGTCGATGTGCTGCGCTGCGTGCTGATGCTGTTGATCGGACTGGTGATCGCCGTGGCGATGAAGTTCGTCGGCGCGCTGATCATCACCTCCCTGCTGATCATCCCCGCCGCCACCGCCCGCCGCTTCAGCCAGACCCCGGAGCAGATGGCCGGCTTTGCCGCCCTGATCGGGTGCTTGGCGGTGCTGGGGGGGCTCTCGCTCTCCTGGTATCAGGACACCCCGGCCGGTCCCTCGGTCGTAGTCTGCGCCACCACCCTCTTTGTACTGAGCCAGTTCAAGCGCACCTGACCCGCTCCTGATGGCCCTGGTCTCGCCAGTGCCATCAGGCCCCCCCGAAGCAGACTCCTGCGTCGTGGGCTGCGCCGTCCATTCTGCATAGGGCCCCCAGCCCGTTCAGACGCGCCTGAGAGGCTCGTTTTCCCCGGGTCTCAGGCTCGCCTGCGACTCCTGCCACAGCCACTGACGCAACCGGCTGATGGCGGGTTCATGGGCGCGCGAGCGTTTGAAGACGAAATAGAAGTTGTCGCCGGTCTCGAGGGCGTGCAGGGGCAGTCGCACTAGACGCGGATCCTCCGGCTGCAACATGTAGTCATTGATGAGCGCCATTCCCTGGTCCCAGTTCGCCGCCTCCAGCGCGAGCAGGATATGGCTGAAATGGTGCACCCTCGCCTCGGGGGGAATGGTCAGTCCCCCCATTTCGGCCCAGCGCCGCCAATCTTCCCCCTTCTCGCGGTAGATAGCCTGGATGGAGAGCAGCGGCAACTGCCACAGGGTGGCGGGCCACTCCCCTTCCACCTGCTGCCACATCCGCCGACTGCACACCGGCATCAGCCGCTCCCGATAGAGCAGATCGTGCATGTAACCCGGCCCTTCGGGGGAGACGGTGATGAAACCGTCCGCCACCCTGTCGGAGAGCTCGGGATCTTCCGCCACCATCTCCAGGCTGAGATCCAGCTCGGGATAGAGCTGGCGCAGCCCGGCCAGGCGCGGTATCAGCCACTTCACCGCAAAGGAGCTGTAGACCGCGAGCCGCACCCGCATCTCGCCGCCACCGCGCAACTGCTCGCTGCTCTGGGCAATCTGGACCAGCCCGGCGGCGATCCCCTCGAAATAGATCTCCCCCTGGGGCGTCAGGGAGAGCAGCCGCCCCTGGCGCAGCAGCAGCCGCTCCCCCAGAAAATCCTCCAGCAGACGGATCTGGTGACTGACCGCACTCTGGCTGACATTGAGCTCCAGGGCGGCGCGGGAAAAACTCAGCAGGCGGGCAACCACCTCGAAATATTGAACGGCGCGCAGGGGGGGCAGCTTCATTATCCAAATTTCTCATGCGTGATGATTTTTTATCATTTTACTGGATAACAGGCCGCGGGCTACCCTCCCCTCATCTGAATCTGGAGGTGGTATGAATGCAGTCGGGATAGGCATCCTCTATCTGGTGCTCGGCAACATGGTGGCGGTCTTCTCCGATGCCCTGGTCAAGGTGCTGGAGCCGGACCAGCCCATTTTCCAGTTTGTCTTTTTCCGCCAGCTCTCCGCGGCCCTGTTGCTCACCCCCTGGCTGCTCTGGTCCTGGCGGCGCAACCCGCCGGTAGCCCTCAAGTGGCACCTGCTGCGGGCCCACATCTGGGCCGTCGGCGTCTGCCTGATGGTGGTCGCCCTCACCCGACTGCCGCTCGCCACCGCCAACGCCCTCTTCTATGCCGCCCCGCTGCTGATGGTGCCGCTCGCGGTCTGGCTGGCGGGGGAGGCACTCTCGCGCCAGAAGGTGCTGACGGCGCTGCTCGGCTTCGTCGGGGTGCTCATCGTGCTGCGCCCGACCGAGGTAAACTGGGCTGCCCTGGCGGCGCTCGGGGTGGCGCTCTCTCTGGCGGTCAACAACCTGCTGATCAAGCGCATCCCGCTCCAGCAGCCCATCGCCCAGACCCTGTTTTTCACCAATGTGCTGAGCATGCCCTTCATCCTGGCGCTGGCCTGGTGGGAAGGGGGCGAGTGGCAATGGCAGATGTGGTGGCCCGCCTTCGGCTCCTCGGCGCTCATCATGGTCTACGCGGGGCTGTGCGTGATGGCCTATCGCAAGGCGGAGGCGAGCAAGATCGCCTCGGCGGAGTACACCGGGCTGCTGATGGCGGTCGCCATCGGGGTCTGGCTGTTTGACGAACAGCCGGGGCTGCCGCTGCTGTTGGGGTGCCTGTGCATCATACTGCCGCTGGTCGCCATGGCCCGCAGCAAGCCCAAGCCCCAGGCCGAGCCGGCGCTCTAGCCTGCCGGGTCAAGCAGGGGGGCGACCCTCTGCTGCAGATGGGGGATCACTGCCTGCTCGAACCAGGGGTTCTTCCTGAGCCAGAGGGTGTTGCGCGGGGACGGGTGCGGCAGCGGCAACCAGGCCGGGCCATAGTCCGCCCAGTGTCGCACCGTCTCGGTGAGCGATCCTTTCGCCGCCGCCCTCAGGTAGTAAGCCTGCGCATACTGGCCGATGAGCAGGGTCAGCTCGATGTTGGGCAGCAGCATCAGTACCTTGTCGTGCCAGGTGGGGGCACATTCCGGGCGCGGCGGCAGATCCCCCGACTTGCCCCTGCCGGGGTAACAGAGCCCCATGGGCATGATGGCGATGCGGGATTCATCGTAAAAGGTGGCCTTGTCCACCCCGAGCCACAAGCGCAGCCGATCGCCGGAGGGATCGTCCCAGGGGATGCCGCTGGCGTGTACCCGGGTGCCAGGGGCCTGGCCGATGATGAGCAGACGGGCGCGCTCGTTGCCGCGGATCACCGGCCTTGGGCCGAGCGGCAGGTGGGCCTCGCACAGGCGGCAGGCCCGGATCTGTTCAAACAGGGGATCGAGTCGGTTCATGGGCCAGATAGTACCAGAGTTTTCTCCCCGCTCCCGCTTGTGAAAGGGGCGGCGGATACTTATCATGCAGCCGCCATTGTTTAGTTTAATAAACGGAGAGAGATGAAGAACTGGATGGGCACCGGCAGCGCGGCCCTCTCATTCGTGCTGTGGGGCATGCTGCCCCTCTATTACCAGTTCATGCCCGAGATCAACATGTGGGAACTGCTCTCCCACCGGGTGCTCTGGTCCGTGGTGCTGCTGGGAGGCCTGCTTCTGCTCCTCGGCCAGCGGGTGCCCTGGGGGGCCCTGCGCGGCGATCCCCGGCAGCTCGGCCTCGTGCTGCTGGCAGGCCCCGTGATGTCCATCAGCTGGTGCATGTTCACCTGGTGCCTGACCACGGGCCAGGTGCTGGCCACCAGCCTCGCCTTCTTCATGACCCCGCTGTTCAACATCGCCTTTGCGGTGCTCTTCCTCAAAGAGAAGCTCACCCCGCAAAAACACCTGGCGGTGGCGCTCGCCCTGGCGGGGCTCGCCTACATGCTCTTCTCCTACGGCCAGCTGCCCTGGTTCTCCCTCGTGATGGGTGCCAACTTCGCCCTCTACGGCCTCATCAAGAAGAAGGTGAGACTGGACGCCGGTACCAGCCTCTATCTGGAGTCCCTGGTGCAGTTGCCCGTCGCCCTTCTCATCATCGGCTGGCTGACCTTGCAGGGCACCAGCCAGTTTATGGCCGGTGACTGGACCGATCGCCTGCTGCTGATGGGCAGTGCCCCCGCCACCCTGCTGCCGGTGGGGCTGTTCTGCTATGCGGTGGCGCGCACGCCCATGAGCACGGTGGGGCTGTTGCAATACATAGAGCCGAGCCTCGCCTTCCTGCTCGCCCTCTTCTGGTTTGGCGAGATCCCGGATCCGGTGAAATCCGTGGGCTTTGCCTTCGTCTGGGCCGGCCTGCTGGTGAGCCTGCTGCCCCTGCACCGGCTTGGGCGCCAGCGGGCCAGGTGGCGCACCTCGTGACCCTCGCCACCCCCACTCCCTCCCGCTGGTTTGTCTATCTGGTGCGCACTGGCGCCGGGGCACTCTATGCGGGGATCAGCACGGATCCCGAGCGGCGACTGCGTCAGCACCAGAGCGGCAAGGGGGCCAGAGCCCTGCGCGGCAAGGGCCCCCTCTCCCTGGTATGGCAGCAGGAGGTCCCTGGCAAACGCGAGGCGCTGCGCCTCGAGTACCGCCTCAAGCAGCAGAGCAAGGCGTTCAAGGAGCGCCTGGTACACGAGCCGGCGTTGTGGCACGGCTGGAGCCTTTCCTGGCTTGCCACCCCGCACACCGACCCTGTGTCGCCCCCATAAAAAGGGCCACTGCAAGCAGTGGCCAAGGAAGGATACGAAATCAGGGAGGCTTAACGGTAGGTGTTCGACTGCTTGCGCCTGTTGCTGAGGAGCCAGCACACCACCAGCACCACCAGCAACCAGGGCGCCAGCTTGATGATGAGGGCAAACATGCCGGCCAGGGCGCCAAACAGCACGAAGGCCCCGCTCACCAGCAGCATGGCCAGCACGGTGAATCCGGTCAGCGCCATGCCGATCAGCACCAGGATCAAGACGATAAATTCCAGCATGTTGTGCTCCTCACGGGCTTGCACTTGCCGACGGGGCGATCCGGAGATCACTCCAGCCAGCGTTGAAGTTCACGGCGGGGAGGCATGACGAGCACCCCCACCAGATAGAGCGCCAGGGCCAGCGGCGGCATCAGGATCAGGGCGAGCAGGGCCACCACCCGCACCGTCACTCTGGACACCCCCAGCCCTCTGGCAAGACCGGCGCAGACCCCGGTCAGCTTGCGATGGGCGAGATCCTTGGGCCAGGGTGTCATGGTTATGCCTCCACCTTCTGACCCTTGAGGCGGGCCAGCTCCCGCTCAATCTCGTCGTTCAGCTCCAGCTCGCGGAACTGGGCCTCGAGGGACGGATTCTGCCCCAGGGTCGCCGCCTCCAGCTGGGCCTCCAGCTGATCGACCCGGTTCTGGAAGCCGTCGAAGCGGGCCACCAGCTCGTGCATGCGCTGGTTGTCCACCTGGGCACGGGCGCGGATGCGGCTGTGGGCGGTCTGCTCGCGCAGGGTCAGCATCTTCTGCTTCTCCCGCGCCTCGGTCAGCTTGGCCGCCAGTCGCTCGCTGTCGGCGGTGAGCTGGGCCAGCACCTCGGCCACCCGCGCCTTGTCCTCTTCCAGCCGCTCGCACTGCTTCATCTCCGCCAGCTTCTCGGTGAGGGCGGCACGGGCCAGATCTTCGCGGCCCTTCTGGATGGCGAGTTCGGCCTTGGCTGCCCACTCCTGGATCTGGTTGCGCAGCGCCTGCTGATGGCGCTCCAGCTGTTTCTGTTCGGCGATGACGCGGGCGGCCTGGGTTCTCATCTCGACCTGGACCTGCTCCATCTCCTCGATCATCAGCCGCAGCATCTTCTCCGGCTCTTCGCTCTTGTCGAGCAGGCTGTGCAGGTTGGCATTGATCACGTCGGTCAGGCGGCTGAATACGCTCATGGTCTGGCTCCTTGTTGATGGGGTGTCACTCTCTTCCCATGACATTACAAGAGCCGTGCCAGAATATTTTTTCCTTTATTTACAATTAGATGAAAGTTGACGATGGATGTTTATTGGATACGGCGTGGTGAAAAAAACCAACAAGATGGTGATTTTCACCAATAAAAAAGGGAGCCAGCGGCTCCCTCTCTTCTCTCCAACCGGGCTCAGGCCGCCGGCCGATGGCCAAGCTTGCCATCCAGCTCCGCCAGCTTGGCTTCCATCTTCTCCCGGCAGGTGTCGGAGAGCTCGCGGATGCCGGCGGCGCCGTGCTCCTTGCTGCACACCGGGGCCATCACCTCCAGCAGCACCTCGCCGTTGTCCCAGCGGTTGAGATCGACCTGACCGAAGTAGCTGGAGCAGACGATGGGCACCACGGGCACCTCGGCCTGGACGGCAGTGTGGAAGGCCCCCGCCTTGAACGGCAGCAGACCACGCCCCTGGGAGCGGGTCCCCTCCGGGAACATCCAGATGGAGGTGCCGCGATGCTTGATGCGATCCACCACTTGGCCGATGGTGCCGATGGCGCGGGAGCGGTTGGAGCGGTCGATCAGCACGTTGCCGGAGAGCCAGAAGATGAGGCCGAAGAAGGGGAGCCACAGCAGGCTCTTCTTGCCCACCGCCACCACGCCGGGCTGCACGGCGCCGGTCACGGTGAAGATGTCGTAGTTGCTCTGGTGATTGCAGACATAGACCGCCGGCCCCACCGATTTGACCTCGTCGGCCACCGTCACCCGGACCTTGAGGCCGATCAGCGGGCAGACAGCATGATACATGCGGGCGAAGACATAGACGTTGTTCGGGTGGCGCGGGCGCACCAGACAAAGCAACAGGCCGAACAGGAACCAGAAGACGAGCAGCAGTGCCAGCAGCAGCACACGGGCAAGTTTGAGCATCGAACACCTCGGAATTTGACTCGGCGCAGTATACTGGTCCCCCTTTTAGCGAACAAGCGTTCGCCAGACAGAACCGACCAGCCCCGGACGCCACCGGCCACCCCGGCTTGCCCCACCCGCCATTGCCCGCTAGGATGTGGCCATCTTGATGAACGGGGCGAGCATGATTTTGCAACAACGCGCGGCGACACGACTCCTGCTGCTGGTCTGCCTGCTGGTGCTCAATTGCGCGGCCCAGCCGCTGGCCCGCCTCGCCCTGCTCGATCACGCCGTGAGTTGCCAGACCCAGCCCCAGTTCGCCTCGGCCGACGACCAGGCCGACAAGAGCACGCCCGCCAGTGTGCAGCCCAATAGCTGCCAGCTCAACGGCAAGTGGCTGAGCGCCGCCAGTCTGCTGTGCGTGGAGCAACTCTTCTTCGCCATCGCCTTCGTGATTGCCCTGCTGGTGCCCCTGTCACGGCGCGCACCGGCACTGCCTCCCCCCATCAATGTCTCGCCGCCAGAGCGGCGACTGCACCTCACCCTCTGCGTCTGGCGGGAATGAGTTCAGCCGCGCTTTTTCAGCCTGCTGTCACTCATTTTTTTGCGAGACCCAACACATGTCGAATCTCTTCAAGGCGGCCCTGCTACTGGGCAGCCTGCTGTGGCAATCCAGCGGATTGGCCAGCGATACGGGGTGGCTCACCCGCCCCCAGAACAGTCACGCCAAGGTCAGGCTGCAAGCCGACCGCAGCGTCCCGGATCAGACCCGCATCCTGCTCGATGTCCAGCTGGAGTCAGGCTGGAAGACCTATTGGCACAGCCCGGGTGAAGGGGGCATAGCGCCCCAGATCCTGTGGGATGAGCCGGTCGGCGACTTCCAGTGGCACTGGCCCACGCCGCGTCCCTTCGAGGTGGCCGGGCTCAGCACCCAGGGCTATCAGGAGCAGGTACGCTTCCCCCTGAGCCTGGGCTACCCGGCCGGGCAGCCGCTCAAGGGCACCTTGCGCCTCTCCACCTGCAGCAATGTCTGCATTCTGACCGACTACCCCTTCACCCTGGCGGCGGATGGGCAGGCGCCGGCCGGTTTCGACTTCGCCTGGGCCCGGGCCATGAGCACCCTGCCACAGACGCTGCCCGCCGACACCCGGGTCGAGCTCGGCTACCAGCACAACCTGCTGCAACTGCGGGCCGAGCGGGCAGAAGGCTGGCAGGAGCCTGCGCTCTTCATCGATGCGCTGGAGGGGGCCGAGTTCGGCAAGCCCGCACTCGAGGTAAGCGGCACCACCCTGATTGCCCGGGTGCCGGTCAGCGATGGCTGGCAGGGGGATGCCCCTGACTTGCGTGGCCAATCCCTCGGCCTGCTGCTCGGTAGCGGCGAGCAGGCCTGGCAGACCCGCGCCACCATCGCCGGGCCCCTCGCCCTGCCGGCCCCGGGGCAGCCACTTCTCTGGCTGCTGGGGGCGGCGCTGCTCGGCGGTCTCATCCTCAACCTGATGCCCTGCGTGCTGCCGGTGCTGGCCCTGAAACTCGGCACCGTGTTGCAGCAGCAGGAGCGCGAACAAGGAGGCGTGCGCAAGCAGTTCCTCGCCGCCAGCGCCGGGATAATCACCTCATTCTGGGTGCTGGCGGCCATGAGCAGCCTGCTGCGCGCTACTCAAGGAGCCGTCGGCTGGGGGATCCAGTTCCAGAGCGCCGGTTTCATCGGCTTCATGGTGGCGGTGACCCTGCTGTTTTGCGCCAACCTGCTGGGGCTGTTCGAGATAAGGTTGCCCAGCAACCTCAACACTCGCCTCGCCACCCGCGGCGGCAAGGGGCTCGGTGGCCACTTCCTGCAGGGGAGTTTCGCCACCCTGCTCGCGACCCCCTGCTCGGCCCCCTTCCTCGGCACCGCGGTGGCCTTTGCCCTGGCGGCGCCCCTCGGCCAGCTCTGGCTCATCTTCACGGCCCTCGGCCTTGGCATGAGCCTGCCATGGCTGCTGGTGGCGGCCCTGCCGCGCCTCGCCCTCTGGCTGCCCAAACCGGGGCGCTGGATGGGGCGACTGCGCATCCTGCTCGGGCTGATGATGCTGGGCTCCAGCCTCTGGCTGGCGAGCCTGCTTGGCAACCATCTGGGCAGCACGGCCACCGGCTGGCTGATGGCCGCCATGGTGCTGGCGCTGCTGATGGGCATCCTCTGGCGTTATGGTCTGCGCGGTTTCACGCTGGCCCTCTCCCTCTCGGCACTCATCGGCGGCGCCCTGCTGCTGGGGGGCGCCCTCACGGTGAAAGGGAGTGGCAGCGTCGATCGCATCGCCTGGCAGCCGCTCTCCGAGCAGGCCATCGCCGACGCCCTGGCCCAGAACAAGCGGGTCTTCGTGGATGTCACCGCCGACTGGTGCGTCACCTGCAAGGCCAACAAATACAACGTGCTGCTGCGTGACGAGGTGCAGCGAGCCCTGTCGGCCCCGGACGTGGTGGCCCTTCGCGGCGACTGGAGCCGGCCGAGCGATGCCATTTCCGCCTTCCTGCGCCAGCGTGGCGCCGCCGCCGTTCCCTTCAACCAGATCTACGGGCCCGGCCTGCCGGAAGGGGAGATCCTCTCTCCCCTGCTGGACAAGGCCGACTTGCTCGACAGCTTGCACAAGGCTGGCCTCGTTCAGGCCGATACCACCCATTTCTAAGGAGAATGCCATGAGAATGCGAACCCTGACCCTCTGCACCGCCCTGGTAGCCGCCACCCTGGGCACCCCCACGCTGCACGCCGCCCCCTTCACCCCGGAGCAGGAGGCCCGCATCAAGGAGCTCATTCGCGAGACCCTGATCGCCAACCCCGGGATCCTCGACGAGGCAGCCGAATCCTGGGAGAAACAGAACGCCGCGACCCAGCAGGCCCAGATGGGTGACTTCATCAAGGGCAACCAGGACGTACTGTTCAACAGCCCCACCAGCCCGCGCCTCGGCGCCAAGCATCCCAAGCTGACCCTGGTGCTGTTCACCGACTACAACTGCCCCTACTGCAAGCAGTTCGACCCGGCGGTCGCCAAGCTGCTCGCGGCCTATCCGGACGATCTGGGGCTGGTGATCAAGTTGCTGCCGTTCAAGGGACAGACCTCCGCCAAGGCAGCCCAGTACAGCCTGACCCTGTGGCAACAGGATCCTGCCCGCTTCCTCCCCCTGCACGACAAGCTCATGAGCAAGCAGGGGATGCTGACCGAGACGGACATCAACAAGGCGCTGGCCGCCACCGACAACCTGACCCTCAAGCCCGCAGGCAAGGCCACCGAAGAGCTGCGCAACAGCCTGCGCATCGGCACCCTGCTCGGCGTGCAAGGCACCCCGGCGACCCTTATCGGCAACCAGCTGGTGCCAGGTGCCATTCCCTATGACGAGCTGGAGCAGCTGGTCAAAGCCGAGCTGGCCAAGCGGAGCTAAGCCATGGCCGAGGATGCAGGCATAAAGGCCCCCCGCTGGCGCCGCTGGGGCAAGGAGGCGCTCTGGCTGCTGCTGATGGCGCTTGTCATCACCACCCTGGTGGATCTGTGGCGCAGCCCCACGCTGCCGGCGGGGGCCATGGAGGCCCCCTTCACCCTGCAGGACGGCACCACCACCACTCTGACCGAGCAGAGCCGCGGCAAGCCCCTGCTGGTCTACTACTGGGCCAGCTGGTGCGGGGTGTGCCGCTTCACCACTCCCACGGTGGAGCAGCTCTGGCAGGAGGGTGAAAATGTGCTGACGGTGGCACTGCGCTCCGGCAGCGATGACCAGTTGCGCGCCGGGATGGCGAAGAAGGGGCTGACCTTCCCCACCCACAACGACGAGTCCGGGGATCTGGCCGCCCGCTGGCAGGTGGGGGTGACGCCGACCTTCCTCGTCATCAAGGATGGGGCTCTGGTGAGCAGCACCACCGGCTGGAGCAGCGCCTGGGGGCTCAGGTTGCGGCTGCTCTGGGCAAGCTGGTAGCCCCCCTTCATGCCAGAGATGCAAAGAGCCCGGTATCGCTACCGGGCTCTTTTTCATCGGAGGGCTGACAACCCGCCCTATTGGGCGGCCTCCATCGCCCGCTTCTCCAGATTGGCCTTGATGTCGAGACGCTCAGACTCCCCGATCACCCCGTCACCGTTCTTGTCCAGGCGAGAGAAGAGCGCCTCCTGCCGCGCCATGAACTGGGCCCTGGTGGTCTCCCGCGACGGCTTGAGCTGGCTCATCCGCTCCGGGACCGGCTTGCCAGCCTGTTGCATCACGCCAGCCAGCTTTGCCAGGTTGGCCTCTTTCTCGGCAACCGACAGCACGCCGTCACCGTTCTTGTCCTGCAAGGCGAAGCGCTGGGCGGCGCGCTCCATGAACTGGGCCCTGGTGACATCCCCCATCAGCGGCGAGGCGGGCAATATGTCGCTGGCAGAGGCGCCACTGCCTGCCAGCGCGAGCACGAAAAACGCGGACTTGACCATGGCGATGACTCCTTGTGACGGCAGAATCCGGATGGTTCGGACAAGAGGGGGCCGGGCAACGCCGGGGCCTGCCGCCCCCCTCTGCCAGTGTAGCCCCGCCGCCATCTCGCACCGCCCGCTCTTTTCGTACAGAAAGACCGCACTTTCATGGCAGAGGCGCCGGCTTTCCGTTAAAATCTCCGGTTTTTGCCGAGCCTGGTTTGCCGACGTTCCGCCACCAGGTCGACACAGGATGAATTCCACCATGCCAGTGAGGCAGGATCCGTCATGAACAACTACTTCCGGGTGTTGGGCGTCAAGTCCAATGCCAGTGAAAACGACATCAAAAAAGCCTATCGACGGCTGTCGAACCAGTACCACCCCGACAAGCTGCACGGGGCGAGCGAAGAAGAGAAAGAGCAGGCAGCCGCCCGGCTGCACCAGGTAAAGCAGGCTTATGAAGTGCTGTCCGATCCGAAACAGCGGGCCGCCTTTATCAAGGATTTCAACAACGTCATCGTGACCGATCCTGCTGCTGCCATGCAGGAGATGTGGGACCAGTTCTACCCCTGAGCCACCAGGCAAGAAGAGCAACTATGCAAAAAAAATGGGACCAGGCACGGCTCAAGGCCCTGCAAAGCGATGCCAGCGAGAACATCGAATCCTACCGGGATCAGGACGACCCCAAGGGGCTCGAGCAGTTCACCGACCAGATGAAGGCCCTGCTGCTGGCCGACATGAGCATGCTGGAGTTCATGCCCGAATACCTGCCGCTCGCCCTCTATGGCCGGGTGCAGTTCCCGGCCAAGGCCAAGGGGCAGTGGAACAAGTGGCTCGCCAGCGGCGAGCAGCCCTCCTGGGACGAGTTCAAGGTGAGCGTCGGCTTCAACAACGCCGCCCTGCCGCTGGTCAAGGCGGTGCGGGCCCAGAGCGAAGATCAGCTGATGGAAGCCTGCGCCGTGCTGTTCCTGCTCGACAACCCGCTGCCGCGCGGCAGCCACCGTGCCGATGACGACTACGAGCTGCGCGACGAGGAAGAAGATGACGGGGAAGATGCCGACGCCGACTACCACGGCGGCGGCCGCCGCGATCGCTATGGCGACGACCAGGGCGAGCAGGATATGTACGACGAAGTCCGTTTCTAATTGGGGCAAGGCATGAGCAACAGTCTGATAGAAATTACCGCCATCGAGATCAAAGAGCTGGCCGTCATCGAGCCGAAGCAGGCCAGCGAGAAGTTCGAGCTGATCGCCAAGACCATGTCTGACGACCAGCTGGCGGAAGTCATTGAAAATATTGATATCGTTACCCTGACCCAGATCAACGGCCAGCACGACATCTCCTTCCCCTCCATCATCTCCGAGCTGATGACCCCGGAGCGGATCCGCGACATCGTCTGCCAGCAGCCCCTCTACTGGGAAGAGGCGATCAAGAACAACGCCGACGAGCTGCAACAGCACACCTTCGACTTCCTCAACTACCTGATCCGCACCCAGGAGAGCGAAGCCAAGCAGCGGGAGATCCTCGAGTGCGTGGCCGAGGATCCGGCCGGTCTCTTCTACCTCGCCATCCCCTTTATCGAGTTCTATCGCGGCGATCGCTATGAAGAGGAGGAAGGCTATCGCGACGTGCTGCACGCCGAAGAGGAAGATCTCGAAGAGTCCCTGCGCTACAGCGAACGCCAGCAGAGCGAGGATGTCCACGACTACGCCCTGGACGACCCGCGCAGCCTCTTGATGCTGATCCGCGAGCTGGCCCCCGAGGTGGAGAAGTCCATCAAGTCGCTGCTGCGCAATGAGCACTCCACCTGGGACGGCATTATCAACAAGTTTGCCGCCGAGCTGGTGATGCAGGCCAAAGAGAAGAACAAGGTCGAGGAAGACGAGTACGGCGACGTCGACGACATGTTCAGCTTTCTGGATTAAGGAGCCCATTCATGCAGTTAGTCATTCGCGATGCCAACCAGGGCCCCTATCTCACCCAGGTGCTGCGCTTTGGCCGCGACAATGAACTCTTGAGTCAGCAGCAGCTCGCCGCCATCAAGGGCAAGGCGGTGCTGATGAGCCTGAAATTCGCCGACAAGTACTACAACAAGTACAAGATGCACCTGCTGGAGCAGGCCGCCCACGACGTCATCGGCGTGGTGAGCCTGGGGTTGCAGGAGCTCTCCCAGCGGGATCCGGCCAAGGCGCTGGCGCTCTTGCTGGCGCCGGAAGGCCCCATCAAGCCGTTCCAGAAGGGCTGGTCCATGCTCATCACCGTCAGCCCCAAGCAGGCTGGCAACAGCCTCTACGGTGACGTGGATGCGCGCCTGCTGGACAAGATCTCGAGCCCCCCCGACATTGAGGAGTGGCAAGGGTGGCAGGAGTACGAGAAGGCACTGACCGAGCACAACAAGAGCCGCCTGATGGGGCTGATCGACCAGCACTTCTTCGCCAGCGAGAGCGACCACCCCACCATGGAGGACAAGTTGGCCGAGGCGCTGCTCTATCGCATCCTCTGCGGCAAGGGCAGCGGCGCCGCCCCCCTCAAGGTGAAGCAGGATCTCAAACGCCGACTGGCGCGAGAGATTGCCCTCGACGAGGCCTGGTTCGACACCGACCATCTGGCCACCCAGCTCGCCCTGATGCTGAGTGAGCTGCCCGCCGACATGGCCGCGGCCCTGCGCCAGGAGCTGAGCCCGGGCTTCGTGCCGAACCTGCTGCACACCCTGGGGTTTGTGCGCCAGTACCAGCAGCTGCAAAAAGAGGACGCCTCCCCGGAGAAGCTCGACAACATGGAGATGCGCGCCGGTCTCAAGCATCCCCTGCTCGGCTGGCCCCTCTACCACGACTTCTGATGACGGGCCTTTCCCTTCTGCGTATTCCAACGCCCGGCTTGCCGGGCGTTGTGCTATCCAGCGCCCCGTTTTCAACACAAGCCCTGGCCGTGAACACCGATCTCGGCAGAAAACTACCCCGTAAGCGTCATTGGCCACATTTTTGACAGGGATATAATCACTCCCCCATACCAGAGCCGGGGAGCAAGGCCGTGAGCAGAAAGCCCGACAGGATCACCGCGATGCAACAGATCATCGACGCCGTGAAGGCGGAGTTTCCGCTCTATCAGCCGGATACCTTCAAGTGCGGACCTGACAACACCTGCATCGGCTGCCCCAAGAAGCTGATGGAGCTGGTGGATACGGACCTCTGCTACTGGCAATATCAGATCGATCGCGGCATCCTGCCCACCTTCGACGAGCTCTACAACTTCGGCAAGATGTGCAAGAACATCCGCCGGGCCCTGGTGCGCAATGGCCGCATTCCCGCCTGAGCGCCCCATCACAGCCAGGACTAAGGCCCCCGCCGGCAACACCAGAGAGGTAGAGAGCATGACCCAGGAGAGGATACAGACCCGCTACACGCTGGATGGCCCCCTTGCCAGCCGCGCCGAGCTGGAGCAGGCCATCACTCGGGCCATCGAGGCGAACAAGCAGGACTTCTTCCCCCTGCTGGAGCGGCTGGTGGACGTGGGGGACAGCCGGGTCAAGCTCAGTCAGAAAGACCCGCTGCGGGTACTGGGGGTGGAACTCGACGGGGCTAACACCGGCGGCAGTGCGCGCCTCAGCTACGAATCCAACTTCGCCGAGAGCTGCCGTCTTATCGATGAATACGACCAGCACCAGACCAGCCTGGCCTTTACCCTCGACGGGGATCAGCTGATATTCGATCTTGAGCTGCCCATTGCCTGGAACGTCGACAACTAGGGCCACTCCCCGCCTTCGCCCTGCCCATCACAAGAAAGGAGCCTTGCCGGCTCCTTTGTTACTGACTCACCGCATCGCGCGGCTCGTCCCGCCCTCTGCGTCACCCCTCGGGTGAGCTCAGGTAAGATAGTAACGCCACGACCGGACCGGCTCGGCGTAACCGACCCGGATGCAGAAGGGCGCCAGATCGTGATTGGCCTGCTCCAGGCTGAGGGTCTGGTGGGTATCCTCGTAACCGTTCACCGGGACGGTGTTGACAGCACCAACTCCTCCGGGAACGGGTAGTCGGTTTTCTCGATGCAGGACCTGACAACTGCCCTCAGCCACTCCTGCGGGCAGCGGCCCAATCGCTTGGCCGTCTCCACCAACGATAGGAT
>NZ_JALIHH010000053.1:0-29191 GCF_022869435.1 Aeromonas sp. LsrichE-8G | reverse complement strand
AGGCAGTGGATACTGAACATGCTGAAGCAAAACAAATCACGTAATCTAAGCATGGCCAACAAGCGCAGGCTCTGCTGTCTGAATGAACAATATTTGTTCGAATGTATGGGGTTGTTCAAAGTATAAACACTGATGCGTCAGCCCTGCCATTTGTGATCAAAGTCAGCGGCCATCACCGTATAGGTGCACGCCAACCAAAGTATGATTTCGAAGTAATTGTGCAGTAGCAACAGTACGATACGACGGTAACCCTCTAATCTGTATTCCCCCCCTGCTTTTACGACCCGATACTCATCGAACAACAAGACATTCGTCTGGTATACGACGATCTCAAAGGTTCGAAGAAACCCATACCCCATAAAAAGGTATCCCATCACAGGATAGGGTGAGTAGACGGCGACCACTACCGCCACCATGGACAGGACGAGGTGACTCAGCACCCAACAATCGACAAATCGAGCGGTGATTGCTGAGGGGAACAGTTTCCTTACCAGTGTGAATACCGACACTTTCGCCAGTATGCCAAAGATGCTTGACCAAAACTCAACAATAAATGAGGGCATATAAAAACCTAAGTGCTTGCGTACGATTCATGTTCACTTCATATCAGAAAAGTAAGATGAATACTCGACAATCTAAACAGTACGAATGATTCATCACTGGCGGTCGTGACTTTTATCAAATATCAAACAAAGCAACACGCTGTCTCGGCTGGCCAGAGCTTACCTATTCCCATCATAAGTAGACTTTGCCTTGTTGACCCTGCCAAGGGTCACTAGCTGCATGGCAATCTCATTCTTAAACGTTTCAGCCAGACTTCTCAGCCTCTCTTCTTTTGCTAGTTGGTCTCTGACCAAGGTAGCCATTTCCGCTGACGCCATCTTCTGTTGCCGAGAAAAGTCCTTCAGTGCCGTGATGATCGCCAAACGCTCATCCATACAAGCTAGGGCCTCTTCATATTGATGGCTCGCCAATAGTCGCTGCAGGGTCGCGATATTGTTGGTCAACGCATCGTCATAAGCGTTCAGCTCATTCACAGCACACTCCCTGACGCTTGCCTTAGCTGGAAACCCTGCTGCTTATCCGCGTCGGTGATTTGATCCCAAGCCGATTTGATCGTCACCATCAGTGTCATGACCTCGTCGAGAGGCTGGATGTCAAGTCGCACGCTGGCGTCCCAGATGCGCTCATCCATGTAGGCATAGAGCGCAAACAGATCCTCTGCGATCTGCCCCTGCGTCATGTCCAGAGCATCCTGAAGGCCATGCACCAGTCCCTGAGCCTTGGAGATGGTTCTGGCCTTTGCCTCCATGTCCTTGCGCTCTATGGCCCCCTTCGCCTGTGCGAGGCACTCCAACAGCCCTTGCATCATCAGTTGAATGACTCGATGAGGGTCGGCGACCGCCAGATCGGCCGCTATGCTGGTCGCCTTGTATGCTTTCAGATTACGGTGGTACATGACATGGGTCCTCGCAATATCACTCTCAATTACTGTTTATCTGCAATGCGGTCAAAGCGGCCGCCGAGTTGTTCATTTTCACCAGCAGGGCATCCAGGCTGCCGTATTGGGCGCGCAGGGCGGTCTCATATTTGACCAGCTGCTCGTTGGTGGTGGCCTGTTTCTGACTCAGGCTGCGCAGATCCGAGTTGAGGGTATCGGTCCGTTTTGCCAGCATGCCCCCAGACTTGGTGTACTCCTTCAGACCCTTGGTCAGGGTCGCCGCCAACCCCTCATCCCCGCCAAGCAGAGCCGCCACCTGATCGAAGTTCTTGTCGACCGCCTCGCCAAATTTATCCTTGTCGAGGGAGAGCTTGCCCTTGTTGTCCATCTTGACGCCGAGCTCGAAGATGGTGGAATAGGTGGTGCTGGTGCCGCCCGGGTTGGTAATGAGGTTGGTCATGAAGTTGCTGATGGCCCGGGTCACGGAATCCCCCGCCAGAGCCCCACCATCATCCTGGCTGACCCCACCGACGACGCTGTTGCGCTTGCCCAAGCCGCTCAGTTTTTCCTGCAGCGCGTTGTAGCCATCGATAAACTTCTGCACCGTCTCCTGAATGACGGTCTTGTCGGTGGTGATATCCACCTTGTTGGACTTGAGATCGCCATTGCTGTCGGTGTCGGAGACCCGCAACACGGTCAGCTTCAGGTCCTGAATGACGTCATCGAAGACATTGGTGTCACTCTTGAGCACGTTGCCATCCACCAGGATCTCGGCGCTGGATGCAGCTTGAGTCTGCGCCATTTTACTTGTAAGCAAACCCAGCTCACCGGTATTGCCGCTGATGGTCAGATCCTTGCCATCTCCCGAGACCCCAGAATCGATGACAAGCTTCGCCTTACCATCGGCGGTATTGACGATGTTGGCACTGAGCCCGAAGTTGTCGCCATCATTGTTGATGCGCTTGCGGATGTTTTGCAGGGTATCCCCCGCCTTGACGTCGACCGTGAACTCTTTGTCCCCCGCCTTGAAGGTCAGTTGGCCATCCTGGGTGACAAGCGGCGCGGTCGAGCTGTCAAAGATGCCTTCCTGGCGGCTGGTGGTTGCCAATTTGTTGACGGTGATATTGTACTGGCCATTGGAGCCGCCGCTCTTGCTCTCCATCTTCAGCACAGGGTCATCTTTATTCTGGGTGATGTTGATGGCCCGCTTGTTGAAAGCGCCGGGCTTGCTCAAGGTATCCAAAATATCGGTGAAGGCGGTGAGGGAGGACTTGAGCTGGCCTATGCCAGACAAGGTGATATTGGTGCTGGTTTGCTTGGTGGTGATGGGCTGCTGCAGCTGCGCCTTTTTGGCGGCGATGCTCGCCGTGATCAAGCTCTCGAGGTCGATGCCCGACCCCGCCCCGGCGGAGGTAATCGCCATAATATGCTCCTCTTATCTTGTTAGAAACCTATACCTGACCGTCGAACAGCAGCCCTGAGAGGCTGAACTCATCGCCATGGCCCTGCTCCATCGCCTTCAATCTCTTGCTTAGCAGCAGCATCTCCTCGCTCGGGATCTGGCGGATCACCTGCTCGGTCTCGGCATCGATGACCCGGATCACTGGCCTGTCGAGCTCGGGCACCAGGCTGAAGTTGATGGTCCACCCCTTCACCTTGCTCAAATTGGCCAATTTTTCCTGCAATTCTTGGGCCTGTTCTTCTATCTGGTTATTTCCCATGCGCGATTCGGATGGGTGGGCGTGGATGGGCGGCGCCGACACAACCTTGTCCGTCGGCTCGACACTGGCCTGCTCGAGCCCATCCTCCCCAGCCGGGGCAGGCGGGCGAGAAACAGACATGGCGGCCTGAGGGCCGCCATGTTGGTGTAGCGTCGAAGTAACAGAAGGCATGGCTATCGATTCATTGGCCATCTGCTGCTCCTTGTATTAGTGGCTAATGGAAGACCGGCTTAACCCAGCAGTTGCAGGGCAGACTGCGGGCGCTGGTTGGCCTGGGCCAGGATGCTGGAGGCCGCCTGCTGCAGGATATTCTGCTTGGTCATATTGGCGGTCTCGGTGGCAAAGTCCGCGTCGCGGATACGGGAGCGGGCGGCGCTGACGTTCTCCGAGATATTGGACTGGTTGCGAATGGTGGAGTCCAGCCGGTTTTGCACCGCCCCCAGCTCGGCACGTTTGCTATCAACCACTTTCAGAACATCATCCACTTGTCCTAGAACTAATTGTGCCGCTGCTGCATCGGTGGAAATATCAATGCCTTTAGCATCAGACGCGATATTAGCAGCACTTGCTTTCGTGCCAAGGGAAGAAATATCTATCTTGTCAAGTTTAAAACTGATCGTCTGGTTTGCATCGGCACCAACTTGAAACTTAAATTCCTTATCATCATCAGCAAACAAGTTAGTACCTGCAAATGTCGTATTACTTGCAATCCGGTCGATCTCTTCACTCAACTGATCCACTTCTTCTTGCAACGCAGCACGATCATCATCGGAGTTAGTGCCGTTGGCGGACTGCTGGGCCAGGGTACGAATACGCTGCAGCATGCCAGTCACCTCGTCCATGGCCCCTTCCGCAGTCTGGGCCATGGAGATGCCGTCGTTGGCGTTGCGGTTGCCCTGGTCCAGGCCGTTGATCTGGGAAGTCATACGGTTGGCGATCTGCAGGCCGGCCGCATCGTCCTTGGCACTGTTGATCCGCAGGCCTGAAGCAAGGCGGGTGAAGGAGGTATCCAGGGATTTGCTGGAGTTCGCCAGGTTGCGCTGGGCATTGAGCGACGAGACGTTGGTGCTGATGAACATGGACATAATGAATTCTCCTGATGAGTCTAAAACTGCGGATCCCAGCGCACGGCGATTGAGATCCCTCTTCAGTCCGCAGGGCCAATCCGCTGCCGGTGACTGAGGCAGATCTGATTCAACATGGTGATGACCAGATCCGCAGCACTGCAAAAAGTTGGATTTCCTGACACCCTTCCATTTGCTTCCCCTTTAGTAACGGCACCACCGCCCGATGCTTTAGCAAATTTTTCGCCTCATCATGCACAAATCTGTCTGTTCTCCCGGCATCTGCCACCTTGCCGTCTCAGCCTCTCTCATCGGCCCAGGCCAACGCCCCCAGAAACCGGCTCTGGCTCCCACTTTTGCATGCCGGCATTGCTCACACGCGCCCCTTGCCCCTAAAATCGCCGCCCCATCATTTATTGGACGTGAGTTGTTCTCCATGCAGACACTGGTTGAGCAGATTGTTTACATCAGCGACATGTTTGGTACTGCGGTATTCGCGTTTTCAGGGGTATTGGTGGCGGGGCGGCTTCGGATGGACGGCTTCGGCGTGCTGGTGCTGGCCGCGGTCACCGCCATCGGTGGCGGCACCATACGCGACATGATCCTGGGGGCCACCCCGGTATTCTGGGTGCGCGACCCCCTCTACATCTGGGTGGTCATTGCCACGGCGCTCATCGGCATGTGGATGGTCAAGTTGCCCCGCCGCATGCCCTGGTATGTGCTGCCGGTGGCGGACGCCTTTGGGCTCGCGCTCTTTACCGTGATCGGTGCCCAGAAGGCGCTCAACTTCGGCACCTCAGGGCTGATTGCTGTGCTCATGGGCACCATGACGGGGGTTGCGGGCGGCATGATCCGTGACGTGCTGGCCCGGGAAGTGCCCATGGTGCTGCAAAAGGAGATCTACGCCACCGCCTGCATCCTGGGGGGCATCCTCTATACCCTGTCACTGGAGGTCGGGGTGGAGAGGGTGAGTGCCATGCTCATCAGCATGCTCGGGGTATTCGGCCTGCGGGTGGCGGCCATCTACTGGCACCTCTCCCTGCCCACCTTCTCGCTGCAGCGCAACTGAACCGGTCAGGGTGGGCTAGCTCCCACCCTGACCGGGGCGAGATTGAACCAAGTTCGCTTTTCTGTTGTCATACAGGAGTCGTTTCAATCCGGACTCTCTCAATGCATTCTCTCATGCAAAAACTTGGGCTCATTACCACACTTGTTCTGATGATGGTGGCAGCGGCTCATGCGGGGGCACAGGCCCTGTTCGGGCGTCTGGCATCCACCCCGGTGCAGCAGTTCAACCAACAGATCCGTCAGGCGAGCAGCAGTCAGCAAGGCTGGGTCAACGACTATCGCGAAGTGGCTCGCCGCTTCGTGGGCCATAAAGATGTACCCACCCGTATCCATGCTCAACAGCTGGACAACGATCTGGTGCTCTCGGTGGCCCTTGATGGCCAGCGTAGCGACATGCTCTACATCCTGACCCTGTTTCGCAGCAACAACCTGTGGCAGATGCGTCAGGCCGAGATGGGCTGGCGCTGTCAGGGTCAGGAAACCTTCACCCCGGTCCCCTGCCCCTGAGCGTCTACCTTCATCCGAGTGAAATAAAAAATCCGGCGCCTTGGCCGGATTTTTTATACGCGTCTTGCCGTCACATCACGGACGGTACACCTTGACGTTGTCAAAGCCCTGCTCTTTGAGATAGAGCGCCTGCAGCTTGCTCATCACGCCGCGATCGCAATAGAGCAGGTAGGTCTGCTCCTTGGGCAGATCGCCAAAGACGGTTGCCAACTTGAAGAAGGGGATGTGCAGCACTTCGCGCCCTTCCACCACCAGCGGCTTCTCGTCGCGCTCATCACTGGAGCGGATGTCCAGGATGACTTCGTTGGCGGCCAGCACCTGGGTGGTCTCCACCTCCTGCACCTGGGCGGCAGTCTCTTCGCCGATGCGACGGATGTCGAGGTAGCGGGCCTCGCTCACCACCTTATCCAGGATGGCGAAGTCGAAATTAGCCTCCTCCGACTCGATGCGGGAGAGCTCGGCCTTCACGGTCGGCTTCTTGGAGATGACGCCGCAATACTCCGGCATGGTCTCGGCAAACTCCAGGGTGCCGATGCGACGGGCCTCGCTGATGATGTCAGGTTTGTCCCAGGTGATGAGCGGGCGCAGGATCACCTTGTCGGTCACCCGATCGATGACGTTCAGATTGGTGAGGGTCTGGCTGGAAACCTGGCCCACACATTCGCCGGTCACCAGGGCCGGGATCTGGAAGGTGTCCGCCACCTGGCCGGCGGCACGCATCATCATCCGCTTGAGCACCACCCCCATCTGACCGTTGTCGATCTTCTCGAGGATCTCGGCCACCACAGGCTCGAAGTCGATGGCGGTGAAACGCACCTTGTGGGAGGCACCGAACTTGTTCCACAGGTAATAGGCGACCTGCTTGACACCGATCTCGTGGGCGGCGCCCCCCAGATTGAAGAAGCAGTAGTGCACGCGGCAGCCGCGCTTGATGAACTGGTAGGAGGCCACGCCGGAGTCGAAGCCGCCGGAGAGCAGGCTCAACACGTCCTCCTGGGTCGCCATGGGGAAGCCGCCCATGCCGTGGTGGACCGCACTGATGATGTAGAGCTCGTCGTTTTCCACTTCCAGGTTGACCTGGATATCGGGTTTTTTAAGGCGCACACCGGCGGTTTCACAGTGCTGGTTGAGGCCGCCACCCACATAGCGCTCCAGCTCCAGGGAGCTGAAGTCGTGCTTGCCGACGCGACGGGCGCGCACGCAGAAGGTCTTGCCTTTCAGGCGATCGCCCCAGACGGCGCGGGTCTGCTCGAAGATGTCGTGCAGATCGGTAAAGTTGCTCAGCTTCACTTCGAGGAAGTACTGGATGCCCGGGATACAGGCCAGGGTCTCGAGATACCGGGCGTGGAACTGATCGTTGCGGGAGCTCACTACCAACTTGTCCCAGTCCATCCGCACACGGGCGTCTTCGTCAAAGCGGCGCAACACGTTGCGAATGTTGCCTTGCAGCATCTTGGTGAAACGCTGACGCACTGACTTGCTCTTGATGGTGATTTCGGGGAACAGCTTGATAATGAACTTCATGGTATTGACTCGGGTGGCCTTGATTTAAGGGCGCGAATTATATCAGAAGTTTGGCGCCAGCGCCTACTGGCCAGGCGACGGCATATTTTCCCACGCAATGTTTGCCGCAAGGCGGCAATCTTGCGTATATTCCCGAGCCTGCGCCTTGGCCACCGGCTTGAACCCTGACGATCCGATGAAGACCCATATCTACTACCCCGGCATGGAAGTACGGGATGAACTCTGGCTCAAGTTTGCTCTTATCTATCTGGAGCGGCTCGCCTTCGTCTTCACCGTCAGCGAGAAGAGCGGCCTCACCGCCCTGCTCGATACCCTGCGCCAGCAGAGCGACCTGCTGACCGAACCGCCCGAGCCCGCCTTCTTTGCCGCCATCACGCCCCAGGTCGAGAGCCAGATCACCGGCCTTGTCGCCCCCGACTTCGTCCGCCACAAGGTGTTTGGCAACAAGGCGCTGATCACGCGCTGGCGCCAGCGTGCCAACCACGACTGCTTCTGCCCCGCCCAGCCAGGTCTGGAGCGGCTGCACGGTTTTTGCCTGACCCAGGGCTTTGCGACGCAGGACGAGGGAGGGATCAGGATGGCACGGCGCTTTGCCAACCTGCTCTCCATGCGTCTCGCCCGTGAGTGGGCGCTCGCCAATGAGGGGACCCTCATCACGGATCACGACTACCTGGACCGGCTGCTTCACCTGCTCGAATCCCGCTACCACAACAGGGGCGGTCAGGACTGCTTCCACCTAGAGATCCCGCTGCAAGTGCCCACTCACCTCGCCGAGATCTCCTTTGCGGAGCTGGTTTCCCTGCGCGGGCGCAGCGGTTTTCGCCAGCAGCTGGCGGCCTTCCACCAGGCTCTGGATGCCCTACTCGCCATGCTTGGCAGCGGCTACGCCGACCCTGAGGTACTGGCCCGCTTCGGGCAGGCGCAGCAGGGGCTCAACCAGCTGCTTGGCCCGGAGACCCGCAGCCTACCACTCACCACCCTGGTCAGCTGCTCATTGCCCGCCATGGCGATGATCCACAGGCTCAAGGAGAGTCATCCCGACAGCACTCTGGTCTTCCATCCCATCAAGAAGAGCCACTTCCACCAGCGCAAGAGCCAGCACTTCTTCACCCGGCTGGGTCAGGTCAAACCCTGAGCCAGCTTAGGCACAGAGGCTGCCGTCAAAATATTGTCGCCTGAACGGGTAGCCCCCTTTGACTCGCCTCTCTCAGGAGGGGTTCTCCAACCGAAACTCGATGCGATCGCTGTTGCCCGCCTCGTCCACCACCACCAGCTGGTAGCGCCCCGCCTCGCTCAGCACCTGATCCCCATCCCAGCGCAACCGCTGTCCGTTAAGAAACCAGGCCGGCTTGCCGACACCGCCCAGTACCTTGGGCTGCAACCGGTAACGCTGACTGCGAATAAGATTGCCCTCCCCCAGCGCCACGATGCGAATGGGTGCCTGCAGCTCGGCGCTTCGCCCCTCCCCCGCGCAGCCGCTGGCGAGCAGCGCCTGACGCCGCTCACCGGGCACCCGCCAGGGCTCCAGCGACAGCGGCCACAGGGCCCGAAAACCGGATTGCGCCGCATCATGGCAACGGGTCAGGGTCGGCTCGCCCCCGACAGTCAATGCCAATTGCCGCAGCGGCGAGGGCCAATCCATGGGGTCCGGCAAGGTGGGAGGATCGCGCCCCTCCAGCAACCAGGCACTCTGACGCTGTAGACAAGTCTCTGGCAGGGTCGTGCTCGCCTTGCGCCCCAGCGGCCAGCAGATCTCGGCTTCGCTCACCGTGTTGGGCTGCGCCGGCAAGGGGCTGTTGTCCGAGAGCCGCGAGTAGACCGAAAGCAGCAGCGGCACCGCCGCGCTCTGACCATAAAAACCGGGCAAGGGGGTGCCATCGGGGCGCCCCAGCCAGACGCCGATGGTCCAGCGACCAGAGACCCCCATCGCCCAGCTGTCGCGATAGCCATAGCTGGTACCGGTCTTCCAGGCCAGTCGGTTGACCCGGCCGGTCGCCTCACTGGCAAAAGGTTGATCCGCCCGTCCCTGCGCGCTCAATATTTGCCAGATGATCCAGGCCGCTCCCGGACTCAGCAAGGGGCGCGACACCGCCTGCTGCCCCGCCAGCCAGACCGGCATCGCCACCTGCCCCTCCCTGGTCAACGCGCTGTAGAGCGCCACCAGCTGCTCGAGCCGAATGCCCGCCGCCCCCAGTGCAATGGCTGGATTGGGTTTGTCGGAGAGCGCCAGCCTCACCCCGGCGTTGTCGAGGCGGCTGACCAGCTTGTCGGCCCCAAGCGCCTCTAGCACCTGTACCGCCGGCACGTTGAGGGATTGCTGCAGCGCCTGAGCGAGGGTCACCGGCCCCTGAAAGGCGCCGGTAAAATTGGCGGGTCTATAGTCCGAGCCCAGCCTAGGCGCATCGGAGAGCAGAGAAGCCGAGTGCACCAACCCCTCGTCCATGGCCAGACCGTAGATGAAGGGCTTGAGGGTAGAGCCGGGAGAGCGGATCGCCTGCACCATGTCGAGGTAACCGTGGCGGCGCAAATTGCCATACTCGGCGCTGCCCACATAGGCACGTACCGCCATGGTGCTGTTGTCTACCAAGAGCAGGGCGGCGGAAGTCTGCTCGGGGAAGCGGCGGATATAGCTTGCCACCCGCCCCTCCAGCCAACGCTGCAGATCGCCGTCAATGGTGGTATGCACCAGGGCCCCGGCCTGATGGTCGGCGGCGAGACGGGCAAACAGTGGCGCCTCCATCGGCGTGAAGTGACCGCGAGCCAGCACAGGCTCGATACGCCCCTCCAGCCACACCTGTTCGGGCCAAACGCCCTGTGCCACCAGCCGCTGCATCACCTTGTCACGGGCGGTGCAGGCCCGCTCGGGATGGCGGTCCGGCCGGTTGCGGCTGGGGGCCTGAGGCAGCACCGCCAAGAGCGCCGCCTCGGCATGGGTCAGCTTGGCGGCGCTCTTGCCGAGATAGGCAAAACTTGCCGCCTGCACCCCCTCCAGATTGCCGCCAAAGGGCGCCCGGTTGAGGTAGACGGTGAGCAGGGTGCGCTTGTCATGGTGCCACTCCAGTTGCAGCGCACGGGCCATCTGGCGCAGCTTGCCGGGCACGCTCCTGTGGTAGGGCTCGATAAGACGCGCCACCTGCATGGTGAGGGTCGAGCCCCCCGACACGGCGCGCCCGTAACGCAGCCACTGCCAGACCCCACGCACCATGGCCACCGGATTGACCCCGGGATGACGCCAGAAATGGCGATCCTCGTAGCCGAGCAGCGCCTCGATATAGCGGGGGGAGACCTGCTCCAGGGTCACGGGGTAACGCCACACGCCGCTGGTATCGGCAAAGGCGCGCAGCGGTCGCCCCTTCATGTCGAGCACCACCCGTGCGTAGGCAGGGTCGAGTGGCGGCGGCGGGAAGAGTCGATCCAGCGCCAGCAATGACAGGAGCAGTGCTACAACGCCCAGCACCGAAAAGCGCAACCAGCGTGGCAGGCCACCAAGCCAGCGCCAGCCAGCGCGGCCAGTGCGACCCAGGCTCAGCCAGCCACGCTGCCAGAAAGTGAGCGGGCGAACCCGCTCAAGGGAGGGTTTGTTACTCAGAGATACGCACCTCGTGGATATCCTCACCCACAGCCCGCAGCTCGGGTCGGTACATATCCTCCACCTGGGTCGGCGGCACCTGATAGCGACCCGGCGTCACCGCCCGCATCAGGTAGACCAGTTGCTGGTTGCTCCCGGCGCTCAGATCCAGCGCCGCCGTGTAGCGGTCATCGCGAAACTCCTGATGCTTGAGGTAGTCGTTCCACTCGCTCTGCCACGCAGGTTTCCCCTCGATGGAGAGCTCTTCGAGCTTGATGCTGTTGCCAAGGGCCGGATTCTCCAGCTCAAAGCCAGCGGGCACCATCTCCACCAGCAGGGCATCGGGCACCGCCGATTCAATGCTGACATTGAGCCGCACTACCACCAGATCGCCCACCTTCACCTTGGTCGGGTCAAAACGCTGACCGTCGCTCTTGAACCAGCTGCGGGTCACGCTCATTCCCATGCTGATCCGTGCCGGCGCCTGCTCGGGGTAACCGACCAGGGTGCGCTGCACATAGAGGGATCCCTTGCCCTCGTTGGTGACGGCGCTCGCCGCCAGTGCCTCGGGGGCACCCTGCTGCAGCGGAACCGAACCGCTCAGGGATCCACTGCCAAGAGAGGAGGTTACCCTGGCTTGCCAGTCGACGGCCGGATCGAAGCGGGCGAGTCGCAGCAGGGCGAGCCGCTCCTGGGTGCTGAGCCACTGACGGTGAGCCAGGGTATCGGCCACCTTGGCACTGAGGGCCGGCCAGCGCTCCGCAGCCAGCTTGTGCTGGCGCAGCAGGGAGAGTTCAAGGGCTTGGTCGCGCAGCGGCGAGCCGTAATCCCCGAGATAATCGTCCCCGCGCTCGGTCGCCAATGCCCGACTGAGTGCCTTGGCGGCGTTCTGCTCATCCCCCATGGCCGAGAGCGCCAGCGAGAGGTGGAGCAGCGGCAAACCGGAGCGGGCGTGATCGGCCTGCTGCTCCCAGACAAGGCGCAGGGTAGCGAGTGGGGCCTTGCCCACCCGGGCCAGCACATAGGCGCTGTAGGACTGATAGGCCAGCCGGCTGTGCTCGGGGGCACTGCTCCAGCGCTCACCATACTGACTGTCGGTGAGATAGCTTTGCATCCGGTTCAGCGCCTGATTGAGCATCGCCTCCGGCACGGCATCGCCCGCCTCCTTGCGCGCCAGCAGGTAGTCGGCGGCATAGGCGGTGAGCCACTGCTCCTCGTCGGAGCGACCATCCCACAGACCAAAACCACCGCTTGGCAGTTGCAACCGCTGCAGCCGTTGCAGCAGGGCGCGTTGCACATCCGCCTCGCTCGCCGCTTTCTTGCCCTCTGCGGGTTTGCGCCAGGCGGCCCGCTCATCGGCCGTGGTCAGCAAGTAAGGCCAGGCTCGGGACAGGGTCTGCTCCAGACAGGCATAGGGGTAGTCGGCCAGCGCCTGCCACTGGGCTGCCGGATCCCAGGGCGGAGTGCCGGAGAGGCTGAGCAGCCCCTGCAGGTTGGCACGATCCAGCCCGGCCAGCTCAGCTGGCGCAAAAGCCATCTCTTGGCCGGGGGCCAGCATCTGGTAACGCTGGCGAGTCTCGGCCGGCCAGGGGGAGCGCAGCGGCAGAGACCAGTTGCGGCTGATGGCAAAATCCTTGCCGCTAGCCGCCAACTGCAGGCTTGCCACGCCGCTTGCTCCGGTCACGGTGAGCGGCAGGGTCAGCCACTGCTCCTCGCCATTTTTAAGGGAAAGGGTGCCGGGCAGCTCGCCATTTGCCTTGAGCCCGCCGTTGAGGGTCCAGGCAAGGGAGAGGGTCTGATCCTCGCCGCTCATGTTGCGCAGCTGCACCAGCGCCCGGGTCTCATCCCCTCTGGCGCCAAAGCGCGGCCAGCCGATCTCTGCCACCAGCGGCGCCACCACCTTGACGGCGCGCTCGGCCTCGCCGACTTGCTGTTCGTTCCAGGCCAGCGCCATCAGCGCCAGCTCGCCGTTGAAGTTGGGCAGCTCGAGCGGGATCACCGCCTTGCCCTGCTCATCAAAACTCACCTCGCCGCTCCAGAGCGCGGCAATCTCGACCCGGCTCTCCAGCGCGCCGCCCTTTTTCAGCGGCGCCCGGTCACCCCCGTAGTTGAGGCGGGCCAGCTTGCCATCTTGCGGCGGGATCACCTGACCGTAGTTATCGAACAAATCCTGGGCGAAGCGCTTGCGACCAAAGAAGATCTCGAATGGGTCGAGCGGCTGATAATCGCTGATGTTGAGCACACCCCGATCCACCGCCGCCAGCACCACACGGCCCTGACTGTTGGGGGTGGAGGTGGCGGTCACCTCCAACCGGGTGAGCGGCACCGCTTTGTCCGGCACACTCAGGGTGAGCGGCAGACGGCGCGCTTCCCGGTCCAGGGTGAGCGGCACCAGCCCGACCGAGCGCAGGCTCTGCCCCTGCTGCTTGCCAGCCGGTTTGGAGGCGCGGTCTGGCGCGGCGATCTGGGCCGAGATATGCAGGTCATGACGCTGCCACTCGGGGCTGACCGGGATCTCGAACTCGCCGCGGGCATCCTTGGCATCGCCACCGGCCCCCTTGAGCTCGATACGCTGCCACCAGCGCAGGCCGTCGCCATCTTCCACCAGCAGCAAGCCCTTACCGGGGCGCGGCGCCACCAGGGTCACTTTGGCCTTGTCGCCCGCCTGATAGGCGCGTTTGTCGAGGGTGATGGCAATCTTGTCAGGCCGTGCCTGCTCGCCACCACCGCCCCAGGCGTAACTACCTATCTCCACCCGCAGGCTCGATTGATGGCTCTGACTGTTCTCCACTTCCAATCGATACCAGCCCGCCGCCAGTTGCAGCGTGAGCGGGGTCGGCCCCTTGCCATCCAGCTGCAGGGTCTGCTCCTGCTCCAGATAGGGCTGGCTGTTGAATTCGTACTTCCACCCCTCCCCATCGGCGTAGTGCCAGTAGTAGTCGCGGTACTCGTTGATGAGGCGCACCTTCACCGCCCCCGCCACCGGCTGGCCTTGCTTATCGAGGTTGAGGATCTGGAAGGGGAGCGGCTTGCCACCCTCTACCCGATCAGCCACAAAATCGGCCTTGAGCGCCGGCCACTGGCTGCCCGCGGGCCAGCCATACTGGGTGCGGCTGCGATTGACGGCGCGGCCACCGGGCTCGGCGAGCGACACCCGATAAGCCACCTCCAGCGGCCCGAGACCGCGCACCCCATCGAGCTCATCAGCAAGCGAAAAAGTCCCCTGCCCCTGCGCATCCAGGGTGAGACTCCGCGGCTCAAGATCCTTGGCCTGCTCGGCGAGCAGCACGTCACCCAGCGTGAACTCCTGCCACTGGGTAAAGGGCATGGTGGCGCGGCTTAACTTCACCTCCGCCTTGGCCTTGGTGGCACTGGCTGGTGCGCCGTAGAGATAGTCCCCTTGCAGCGGCAAAGTGAGGGCGGCGTCCAGACTCGTCACTTCCCCATCCGGCCCCTTGCCAAGCTGCAGTTTCAGCCGCTCCGGCAGAAACTCCTCCACCAGAAAAGGCCACTCGAAGCGGCTACCGGCGGCAGTCTTGAGGTTGATGGTCCAGCGCCCGAGCGGCGCATCCTCCGGCAGATGCAGGCCGTAGTGGGCCGCGCCCAAATTGTCCGGCAGCAGGCGCTTTTGTTCGAGCAGTTGGCCGTCCGGCTGTTTCACCTCCAGCTCCACCGCCATGCCCGGCAGCAGCTGGCCATCCTGCCCCTTGAGCAGGATCTCGCTGTCGAGCCGCTCGCCGGGGCGATAGAGATCGCGCCCGCTGAACAGATAGAGCTGTTGGGCCTGCCAGGGCTGGGTGCCGAGATCGAAGGTGGAGAGATCGAGGGCCGCGCCATCGAGGCGCAGCACCGCCAGATGGTTGCCCTGCTCGGCCAGCAGCAGGCGAGCCCCCTGCACCTGATCGAAGCGGCGATGACCTTGGGGGTCGGTGGTTTGCACCTGCAGCCGGTTGCCCTTCTGGTCGAGCAGGGAGAGCTGCACATCCTTGAGGGGGTCGGCGCTGGCCAGGGAGCTGACGAACACCTCCAGCTCATCGCGGTAACGGCGGGCACTGAGCCCCATGTCGCTCACCGCAAAGTAGGTGGTCTCCTTGCGCCAGTCGTAGTTGCCAAGGGGCGACATCACCGCAAAGTAGACGCCGGCCTCCGCCAGCTGCGGCTCCTTCACATTGATGAGGCGGGTCTCGCGCCGGTTGGCATCGAGCTCCAGCGCATAGCGGCCGCTGAACACCCGCTTGGCCCGCTTGGTGATCTGCTCAAGCTCCCAGTTGCCCATGCCGGCACCGGGGCGATACTCGGCCAGGAAACGGGGCAGATACTCCGCATCGACCCGGAAGAAGTCGATATTGACCTCGTCCACATTGACCGCGCTGATGGGCAGGCGCAGCTCGTCGCGCAGCGGCAATACCATGCCGCTCGCGGTAAAGGAGGCCCCCGCCTCCAGCGGCCGGGTCTTGAGGGTCCAGCGCTGGGGGGATGGGCCCAGCCCAGCCTTGAGGCTCACCTCGTAGCGTTTGTCGGGTTGCACGTTCGGGAAATAGAGGGTGCGGCCATCGTCGGCGAGGATCCACTCCCCCTGCACCTGCTTGCCCCCTTCACTCACAGAAAGCCAGCTCTGCCAGTTTGCCTTGGGCGCCAATGGGCCGGAGAAGACCAGCGCCAGCGCCGGGGCATCCCGATACTGGCGGGCATTGGCCTGCACCACGGAGGCGGGCGCCCCCGCCTCCTGCCGGGCCATCGGGTCAGTCGTCGGCTCCTGGCTGACAGGCTTGTCGGGGCCGCAACCAGCCAGCAGCAGCGCCGCCAGCCAGGCCACACGGGGAAGACGAGTCACGGGGCAGGAGAGAGAGAGGTGCATGGTGTTCATCCCGGGTTGGATCGCCGCAGCGCAGGAGCCAATAGAATAAAGCGTCACTCCCGGGAACACCAACTGCCATGTCGGGCGGCATCGGCCCCTGATGAAGAAACGGGCCACTCACTGGAGTGGCCCGTTTGCATACAGAGTGATCAATCGGGCCATTTCAGCCTGGAGGATCTACTCGGCGATCACCGTCTGCCAGGTCTTGAAACCGCCGGAGAGGTTCTTGACCCGAAAACCGTGCTGGCTCAGCAGGCGGCAGGCCACGTGACCCCGCAGTCCCACCTGGCAGCTGATGAGCAGCTCTTTATCCTTGGGCAACTCATCAAGACGGCTGCGCAGCTCGTCCAGAGGAATGTGCAGCGCCCCCGGAATGCGCCCCAGCTTGTCAAGTTCGGGGCCGTTTCGCACATCCACCACCTGCTGATGGGGGTGGCGAGCCTGCACCTCGGCTGCGTGGCAGAGCAGGGTGTCCCCCTTCAGGTGGTTGCTCGCCACGAACCCGGCCATGTTGATCACATCCTTGGCCGAGCCAAAGGGCGGCGCATAGGTGAGCTCCAGATCCTGCAGATCAAACACGGTGAGACCGGCGCGCTGGGCCACCGCCAGCACGTCGATGCGCTTGTCGATGCCATCCTTACCGATGGCCTGGGCGCCGTAAATCTTGCCATCGGGGGCAAACAGCAGCTTGAGGCTGACCGGGTGGGCGCCGGGATAATAGCCGGCGTGGCTGCCCGGGTGGACATAGACCTTCTCGAACGGCAATCCCAACTGCACCAGCCGCTTCTCATTGAGGCCGGTGCTGGCCACCGCCAGATCGAACAGCTTGCAGATGGCGGTTCCTTGCGTCTTCTTGTAGGTTTCGCTTCGCCCCAGCATGTTGTCGGCGGCAATGCGTCCCTGGCGGTTGGCGGGGCCCGCCAGCGGGATCAGCACGGACTCGCCGGTGACGAAGTCGGTCTCCTCCACCGCGTCCCCCACCGCGAAGATGAAGGGATCCGAGGTACGCATCCCGGCATCCACTTTGATGCCGCCCCGCGGTCCCAGCACCAGCCCCGCCTTGGCGGCGAGCAGGGTCTCGGGCTTGACGCCGATGGCGAGGATCAACAGGCCGGTGTCGAGATGAGAGCCGTCGCTCAGGGTCAGGCGCAGTCCACCCCGTTGGGCGGTCGCCACGGCGGCGGTCTTCTCGGCAGGCACCTCCAGGCTCTCGATGGCAGCGAGGCCGGTGCGCAGGCGCAGATCGATGCCCTCCTCCCGGATACGGGCATGGAGCAGGTTGGCCATCTCTTTATCCACCGGCGCCATCACCTGATCGGAGAGCTCAAGCAGGGTGACATCCAGCTTGCGCTGGTGCAGCGCCTCCATCATCTCCAGCCCGATGAAACCGCCCCCCACCACGGTGACGTGGCGGGGCTTGTCGTGCGCCAGCGCCGCCAGGATGCGATCCATGTCGGGAATGCTCCGCAGGGTGTGTACCCCCGGGCTGTCGATGCCGGGGAAGGGAGGCCGGATGGGGGCAGCGCCCGGGCTCAGCAGCAGCACGTCGTAGGCTTCGCGCCGCTCTTCGCCGGTCAGCAGGTTGCGCACCAGCAGGCTCTTGCCGGCCCTGTCTATCTCGATGACGTCGTGAAACACCCGCACATCCACGTTGAAGCGGCGCTTGAAGCTTTGCGGTGTCTGCAGCAGCAGGGCATCCCGATCCGGGATATCCCCCCCGATGTGATAAGGCAGACCGCAGTTGGCGAAGCTCACGAACTCGCCCCGCTCGAACATCACGATCTCCGCCTCTTCGCTCAAACGGCGGGCACGGGCGGCGGCGGACGCCCCCCCGGCCACACCACCCACAATCAGGATCCGTTTCATCTGCAAGACTCCACTCAACAGGAAATGACCAATAAATTAGACTTATCTAATTTAGAGTTCAATGAAATTTTGTTTGCCACGGATTTGCAGTATTCTTGCCCTCCGACAATTGCTCAACAGGATAGTGTCAGTTCATGTCGTCTACCGCGCTCAGCCATCTTCCGACCGCCAGCCAGGCGCCCCTGTTTTTCCGCCTGGATACCCGTAGTCAACGGCTGGTCGCCCTGACCGATGTGATGCAGACGCCGCTCCACTGGCTCGACGAGCCCCGCAGTGCCTGGCCGGCCCAATTGCCGGACGCCCTGCGCCAGCCCATCGAGCAGCGGCTGGCCAGCGGCAAGGGGGGCAAGCTGGTGCTGCGCTTTGACGCTCTCCTCTGGCACATTTCCCTCTCCCACGAGCAGGACGCCTTCTGGCTCATCTGCCTGCAGACCCAGTCCCAGGAGAGCGCCGCCAGCCTGTCCCTGCAACTGCCGCGCCTGAGCCAGATGGCCAGCCAGCAGCAGTATGACGCCATGCTGGAGAGCCTCAAGGAGTGCCTGGGGGCCGATCGCCTGATCCTCTGGCACTACCAGGCCCATGGCGCCCTTGGCGGCGAGCAGCTGACCCCGGTGTTCACCCTGGGGGTGGACGCGCTCGGTGCCATTCGCGGAGACAGCCGTTACATCCGGGCCCTGCGCGCCCGGGGCGCCCTGAGTTTCTCGGAGGCGGCCCACCAGCCCATGCTGAGCCAGCACTACTATCTGGCCGATGCCAATGTCTGCTCCCGCCTGGACGGCGCCTTGCTGGAGCAGGAGAAGCTCATCGGCGTGCTCAGCCTGGAGTATGCCGAGAGCACCCTCATCAGCGATGACACCCTGCAACTGGTGCGTCATTGCGCCCGCTTGCTCGGCCACTGGCAGCCGGACCCCGTGGCGACCGACGCCCCGGACCTCGCGCCCCCACCCGGGCTTGCCAACCTGACCGGCAACGATTACTGCCGCGCCCTGCTGCGCTGGGCCATGGGCCTGAGCGGTGCCCACAGGGGCTGGATCGGCGAGTTTCAGCCTCGCGGTCAGGATCTCTGGCTCATTCCCCGCTGCGTGGTGGAGGGGGAGACCTTCGCCGTCGTCAAACCCATGCCCATGGACATCGGCCCGGGCCGGGAGATCTTCCAGCACGGGCAGAGTCTCTACGTGGAAGATCTGGCCCTGCGCTATCCCCAGTCCAGCCAGCTGCTGGCTCTCGACGCCAAGGCCTATGTCGGCATCCCCTTCCCGGGGCCAAACGGTCTCCCTCTGGGGCAGCTCACCCTGCTGCTCGCCACCCCCCTGGCCGATCCCGCGCCCCTGCTGGACGTCCTCTACGAACAGCGCGAGCGGGCCGCCAGCGAGTTGCAGCGCCTGGCCAATGACGATGCCCTGCGCCTGGCCGAAGTGGCCTTCAACACCCACGACGGCCTGCTGGTGATGGATCACGGGGGCATCATCCTCAAGGTCAATGCCTCCTTCAGCCGCATCACCGGCTTTGCCAGCGAGGAGATGCTGGGCCTGCACATCGACGCCCTGAGGCCCACCTACTATGGCGACACCCTCAAGGAGGAGGTGATCGCGGCTGTCAACCGGCAGGGATACTGGCTCGGGGAGGAACAATGCCTGCACAGGGAAGGACACCTCTTCCCGGTGCGGCTCATGGTGAGCGGGGTCAAGGACGAGGAGGAGGAGATCAGCCACTTCGTCTGCAGCTTCCACGACATCACCCAGGAGAAAGAGACCGCCCGCCACATCGAGCGCCTCGCCTACTACGACGACCTGTGCGATCTCTACAACAGGCGCAGCCTGACCGACATCATGCAGCGCACCCTGCAGGCCCCGAGTGGTCAGTGGGGGGCCCTGCTGCTGCTGGATCTGGACAACTTCAAATCCATCAACGACTCCCTCGGTCACGCCTGCGGCGATCTGCTGCTCCAGGCCGTGGTGGTGCGACTCAAGTCCCTGCCCCAGGAGAACCTGGTGCTCGCCCGCACTTCGGGTGACGAATTTGCCCTGCTATTCACGGCACTGGGCCAGGGCTATATCACCGCCAAGATCCTGGCGGAGCACTTTGCCCGGGAGCTGATGGGGATCTTCCGTGCCCCCTTCGACATCGGCGATCACAAGCTGCACTGCAGCGCCTCCGTGGGGATCAGCCTGTTCAGCGATGACGACAAGGATCACCTTGTCCTGATGCAGCAGGCCGATACCGCCGTTCACATGGCCAAGCGCGCGGGCCAGGGCAACCATATCTTCTTCAGTGAAGCCATGGCGGAAAAAGAGAAGAGCAAGCTTTCTCTCAACAACCAGCTGCGCGATGCCCTGCGCAACAACGAGCTGGTGCTGCACTACCAGCCCCAATACCGGGTCGACAACGGCACGCTCTCGGGCATAGAGGCGCTGCTGCGCTGGCAGAAGGCCGACGGCACCATGGTGCCCCCCGGGGAGTTCATTCCCATCGCCGAGGAGACCACCCTGATCCAGGAGATAGGCTACTGGGTGATGAAGACCGCCTGTGCCCAGTACAGCTTCTGGCTCAACAACGGTCTCGCCATCCCCCATCTGTCGGTCAACGTCAGCGCCCGCCAGTTCCACACCGCCGGTTTCGTGCAGCAGGTGGAGTACATACTGCGGGACACCGGGGTGCCCCCGTCGCGCCTGCTGCTGGAGATCACCGAGTCCGTGGTGCTGGAAAACCGGCTGGAGAGCATCGCCAGGATCCGCCAGCTCAAGGCCCTCGGCCTGCTCATCTCCATCGACGACTTCGGCACGGGCTACTCGTCCCTGGCCTATCTGCGGGATCTGCCCGCCGACGAGGTGAAGCTCGACAGAAGCTTCATCCAGACCCTGGTCCACAGCGAACAGGACAAGGCCATCGTCAAGGCCATCCTGGATCTCGCCCGGGTGTTTCGTTTCACCGTCACCGCAGAAGGGGTGGAGGAAGAGGAGCAGCTCGCCGTGCTCAAGGCCCTGGGATGCCAGCATTATCAAGGCTTCCTCACCAGCCGGCCGCTCCCCGTCAAGGCACTGGAGAGCCTGCTGGGTGCCACCCCTGCGGGCTAAACTGGTAGGATTTATAGGGCTTTCTGTCATAAAATAACGACCGCTCGAACCTTGTCCGCACCATTGGAGTCGTCTATGTCAGTCATTAACCGGATCCCCGCCGTTGAATCCAAGGGACCTGCCACCCCCGGCACGCAGCGGATCCCGACCGTTGAAGCCAGCGACACCGGCACTACCGACATCATTGGCCGGATCCACTCCGTCGAGACCTGCGGGACCGTCGACGGCCCCGGCATCCGCTTCATCGTGTTCATGCAGGGCTGCCTGATGCGCTGCAAGTATTGTCACAACCGGGACACCTGGGACACCCAGGGCGGCCGCGAGGTCACCGTGCCCGAGCTGATGAAGGATCTCACCAGCTATCGCCACTTCATGAATGCCTCCGGCGGTGGCGTGACCGCCTCCGGCGGCGAGGCCATGCTGCAGCAGGAGTTCATCGCCGAACTGTTCACCGCCTGCAAGGCCCAGGGGATCCACACCTGCCTCGACACCAACGGTTTCGTGCGTCACTACGACGAGCTGCTCGACCGGGTGCTGGACAACACCGATCTGGTGCTGCTCGACATCAAGCAGATCAACGACGAGAAGCACATTCCCCTCACCCACGTCAGTAACAAGTACACCCTGGAGTTCGCCCGCTACCTGGCCTCCCGCGGTCAGACCATGTGGATCCGCTACGTGGTGGTACCCACCTGGTCCGACGATGACGAAAGCGCAGAAGGACTCGGCCAGTTCATCGCCGAGCTGGGGGAGTGCGTCGAGAAGGTGGAGCTGCTGCCCTACCACGAACTTGGCAAGCACAAGTGGGACGTGCTGGGAGATACCTATGATCTGGTCGGCATCAAGCCCCCCAGCAAGGAGACCATGGACAGGGTCCAGGGCATCCTTGGCAAGTATCACCCCAACGTGAAGTATTGAGACAGGAGGCCGCCCGGCAGAGGGCGGCCTCTTTTCACTGCGCCGGCGTTCGCCACGGCGCCATCACCGACAGCCGCATCCGGGGGAACCGCTCATGAGTGAAGGACAAGTTGCCGCCCTCCTGCTCTGGCTGGTGCTGCTCGCCTTCAGTCTGAACGCCTCCCTGCTGCGCACCCTTGGCGCCCACCCGCTCTATCAGCATCTTTGCCTCGGCGGCGCCATCGTGCTGGTACCGCTGTGGACCTTGCGGGCCGGGTTGCACGAGGGGCTCGAGATCCACTTTCTCGGCCTCACCAGCCTGACCCTGTTGCTGGGCTGGCGCCTCGCCCTGCTCGCCCCCTGCCTCACCCTGCTACTCCTCGCTTACTTCGGGGTCATCCCCCTGGCCGACATCGGCTGGCAGGCCCTCATCGGCGTTGCCCTGCCGGTGGCCACCAGCTGGCTGCTGTTTCTGGGGAGCTGGGCCTGGCTGCCTCGCCACCTCTTCGTCTACCTGTTCGTGGCGGCATTTCTCGGGGGGGCGCTGAGCATCTCGGCCAAGGTGCTCGCCAGCGCCCTGCTGATGGGGGTGAGCGGCACCTACTCCTGGCACACCATCAGCGCCGACTACCTCTCCATCTGGCCGCTGCTACTCTTCCCCGAGGCGCTCCTCAACGGCATGACCATGACCCTGCTCGCCGTCTATCGCCCCCACTGGGTCAACACCTTCTTCGACAGGGAGTACCTGGGGCGCTGAGCCTGCCCGTGGTCCATAAAAGAAGCCCGCAGTTGCGGGCTTTTTCTCTGCTGGCAGTCAGACGCTGCGCGGGCGCAGGTGGGCATGCCAGCGGGCTTCCCACTTCTTGAACAACCAGACGATGACGAAGGTGAGCAGCATGTAGAGCAGACCTGCGGTCAGGAACGCCTCGAACGGGCTGTAGTAGCGGGAGTTGATGATCCGCGCCGCCCCCGTCAGATCGACGATGGTGATGATGCCCGCCACCGCCGACCCCTGCAGCATGAAGATCACCTCGTTGCTGTAGGCCGGCAGCGCACGGCGAAACGAGTTGGGCAGGATGATGCGGGTGAGGGTCTGCCAGCGGGTCATGCCGAAGGCGCTTGCCGCTTCTATCTGCCCCTTGGGCATGTTCATCACGGCGCCACGCACTATCTCGGCGGTGTAGGCACCGGTGTTGAGAGTGAACGCCAGCAGGGCACAGAACCAGGCTTCCGAGAAGAGGGACCAGGCCGCACTGTTCTTGAGCCACTCCCACTGGGCGGCACCGTAGTAGATGATGAAAAGCTGCACCAGGAGCGGGGTGCCGCGAAAGAAGTAGATATAGGCCCAGATTGGCCCCTTGATCAACCAGTTGCGGCTGTTGCGCAGTATGCCCATGGGCACCGCCAGCATGAGCCCCAGCATGAGCGAGGCGGCCACCAGCCAGATGGTGGTATAGAGACCCTCCCAGTAGGTGGGCCACTCCTTGAGAATGATCGAGAAATCCATGGCTTACCTCGTCTTGATGGCGTAGTGACGCTCGGCCCACTTGAGCGCCGAGGTAGAGACTGCGGTGAAGACCAGGAAGATCAGCGCCACCGCCATGTAGAAGGTGAAAGGCTGCTGGGTCGAGCCCGCCGCGAGCGACGCCTTTCGCACCATGTCATCGAGCCCGATGATGGAGACCAGGGCCGTGGTTTTCAGCAGCACCAGCCAGTTGTTGCCAAACCCGGGCAGGGCGTGGCGCATCATCTGGGGAAAGAGGATCCGCACAAAGACCTGGCTTGCCCGCATGCCGAAGGCACGGGCCGCCTCGAGCTCCCCCTTGTCCACCGCCAGGATGGCGCCGCGGAAGGTCTCGGTCATGTAGGCGCCGAAGATGAAGCCGATGGTGGCGACCCCGGCCGCAAACGGGCTGATGTCGATGTAATCGGGCAGCAGGGAGACCCACTCCTGGTTCGGGTTGCTCGCCAGCAGGTGGTTGTTGTAGGCCTCGTTGACCCAGGTGCAGATCCCGTTGATGAGCACCTGGCCGCCGAAGAAGAGCAGCATCATCAGCACCAGATCCGGGATGCCGCGAATGACGGTGGTGTAGGCCGCCGCGATGCCGCGTGCCCACTTGTAGGGAGAGAGCTTGGCCAGGGCCCCCAGCATGCCGAGCACCAGGGCCAGCAGCAGGGAGGCGAGCGCCACCTCCAGGGTGATCCAGGCCCCCTCCAGCAGAGAGGTTTCGTATCCTTTCAAATCAAACATATGCAATGCAGCTCCATCGCAATCGGGCCCGTCACTCCCAGCGGAAGGCAACGGGCCCGATGACTACTGACGGGATCAACCTGTCGTTGTTCGCCTGACGTCGGCTTACTCGCCGTACACGTCGAAGTCGAAGTACTTGTCGTTGATTTCCTTGTACTTGCCATTGGCACGCAGGGCCAGGATGGCGGCATTGAATTTCTCTTTCAGATCCTTGTCAGCCTTGCGCACCGCGATGCCGGCACCCTCGCCAAACCACTTGGGATCGGTCAGTTTCGGGCCGATGAACTCGAAGGCATCGCCCCCTTCCTTCTTCAGCAGGCCGTCGCTGATGGCGGCGGAGTCGGCCATCACGTAATCGACACGGCCGGATTTCAGATCGAGGTAGGCTTCATCCGCAGTGCCGTAGCGCTTGATGGTGGCGTTGGGGAAGTTGTCGGTGATGTAGGTATCCATGGAGGTGGCACGCTGCACGGCGATGGTCTTGCCGTCCATGAAGGCCTTGTCAAGCTGGATCTCGGTCCCTTTCTTGGCGGCGAAGCGCGCCGGGATGTGCTGGTACTTCTGGGTGAAGTCCACCTTCTTCTTGCGCTCTTCGGTGATGTCCATGGTGGCGATGATGGCGTCATACTTGCGCGACAGCAGCGCCGGAATGATGCCGTCCCAGTCCTGCTTGATCAGGGTGCACTTCACTTTCATCTCTTCGCACAGGGCGTTGGCGATGTCGATGTCGAAGCCTTTCACCTCGCCGCTCGGCTCGGTCCAGGAGAAGGGGGGATAGGCCCCTTCCACCCCGATCCGGACCTCTTTCCACTCCTTGGCCATCAGGCTACCGGAACACAGGGCCGTCATCACGGCAGTCGCCAGCATCAGCTTGTTCATGTATCTCTCCTTGATAAACACGTCGATCATTGAAAACACAGATTGTTGAAAATACAGCCCGTCCATCAATAGATGGAAGAGATGAATTGCTTGAATCGCTCCGACTTGGGATGGGCGAAGATCTCCTTGGGATTGCCCTCCTCCTCCACGCGCCCCTGGTGCAGGAACATCACCTTGTTCGACACGTCGCGGGCGAAGGACATCTCGTGGGTCACCACCATCATGGTACGCCCCTCTTCCGCCAGCTCGCGCATCAGGCCAAGGACCTCCCCCACCAGTTCAGGGTCGAGGGCCGAAGTAGGCTCGTCAAACAGCATCACCTCGGGCTCCACCGCCAGCGCCCGGGCGATGGCGGCCCGCTGCTGCTGACCGCCGGAGAGGTGACCAGGATAATAGTCGCGACGCTCCCACAGCCCCACCCGGTTGAGCAGGTGCTCCGCCTTGGCGATGGCCTCGGCACGGGGCACCTTGAGTACCTGGATGGGCACTTCGATGATGTTCTGCATGATGGTCATGTGGGACCAGAGATTGAAGCTTTGAAACACCATGGCCAGTCGGCTGCGGATACGCTCCACTTGGCGCATGTCCTCCGGCAGGCGTTCGCCGGAACGGCTGGTTTTCATCCGGATCAGCTCCCCGTGGAGGGAGACGCTGCCCGATGAGGGGGTTTCAAGCAGATTGATACAGCGTAGAAAGGTCGACTTCCCCGAACCCGAGGAGCCGATGAGGGAGATCACATCCCCCTTGTGGGCCGTCATATCGATGCCCTTGAGCACTTCGTGGGTGCCAAAATACTTGTGCAGATCACGAACTTCCAGTGCGGCAACGTCGCTCATCCATTACAACCTTGTCTGTCCCTAGACGCCGCTTCGGCGTGACTCCACCATCGTCCATTTAACAAAACGTTAACCGATGGTAACCTTCAGCGAAAATATCATTGAGGTAGTGAAAAAACAATACAGAACCGAGGTATTTGGTGTTTTATCTGTATTTTTATTGGTCTATTGAGTATTTTTCAGCACTTTGTCTGCATAAAATCCATTTTTTGTCGCACCTTCCCTACCGCTCTTTTATACCCGCAGCGCACTGGTAGCAAGCATATTTCACCATATCCGCCAGATGTCACCCAAAAGGACTTTATTCACCCGGGCAGATTCCCCTTCTCTCGTCATTTCATGGGGATGAAATTGATTTTTCAGGTGATGTGGCCCTCTTTCCCCGTTTGCGTACAGAGCCGACTGTCATCAAAAAACACAACAATATGATAAAAAAGTCCCGTATGGGCCATGCTGATGCACAGATCCGTGACACAGGTGCAACAAGTCGTGATAAGGTGCCGTTTTTCCACGTTTTGTGATCGAGGCCCCGATGTTGCTCAATGTGTTGCTGATCCTGCTGCCGCTCGTGATCGGCTATCTGGTTCCCCTCTCTTCCGCCCGTCTGATCAAACTGGTCAACCAGTCCCTGGGCAAGATGGTCTACCTCATCCTGTTCCTGATGGGTCTGGGGCTGGCCTATGTGGAGAACCTGGGCAGCAACCTGGCAGTGATCTTCAAGGTGGCAGGGGTGATGCTCGCAGCCATTACCCTCTGCAACCTGCTGGCCCTGTGGTGGCTGGACAAGCGCAGCCCCCCCACCCACGAGGCCAGTGACGGCAAGATGCCGAGCAAGCTGCACCTGTTATGGGAATCCCTCCAGCTCTGTTTCGTGGTGCTGGGGGGCGTCTTGCTGGGGCTGGTGGTGGACCTGCGCGCCCTGCCCATCGACAAGTTGAGCGAGTGGGCCCTGATGCTGCTGCTCTTGCTCATCGGCATCCAGATGCGCAACTCCGGCATGCGCCTGCGCCAGATCCTGCTCAACCCCTGGGGCATGAAGATCGCGCTCACCGTCATCCTCAGCAGCTGGCTCGGCAGCCTGCTGGCCGCCCAGCTGCTCGGCATGCCCTTTGCCCATGGCCTCGCGATGAGCTCCAGTTTTGGCTGGTATTCGCTCTCCGGCATTCTGGTAGCGGACAAGCTGGGCCCGGTGCTGGGCTCCGCCGCCTTCATCAACGATCTGGGGCGCGAGCTTATCGCCATCCTCATCATCCCGGTGCTGATGCGCCGCCATCCCAGCGCCGCCATCGGCTACGGCGGCGCGACGGCGCTGGACTTCACCCTGCCTGTCATCCAGAAATCCGGCGGCATCCAGGTGGTGCCGGTGGCCATCGTCTCCGGCTTTATCCTGAGCCTGCTCGGCCCCATTCTGATCCTGGGGTTTCTCGCCATCTGAACCCCATGGCACGACAAAGCCCGGCACTGCTGCCGGGCTTTTTGTTGATGAACTGAGCGGGCTGGATGACAGGCGCCGGTATTCAGGTGCGCCACCGCCCCCCACTCATCACCCGCTCGATGGCGAACGTATCAGGATCGATCAGCAGCAGATCCGCATCCTGTCCTACCCCCAGGGTACCCTTGCTCGCAAGCCCCAGCGCCCTGGCCGGATTGGCCGTCACTACCGCCAGTGCCGTCTCCAGCGCCACCCCCTTGCCGCAGGCCGCCACCACCTCCTGCCACAGGCTCCCTATCTGGCCGCAGCGCAGCTCGATGAGGCGCCCCTCGCCGTCAAAGCGCGGCAGACTGGCGTTGGCGTCCGAGCTGAAGCTGATGCGATCCACGGGCACGCCGGCCGCCAGCAACGCCACCAGGGCGTCGGCCGCGAGCCGCTCTCCGTCATCCAGCAGGTCCGGGAAGCTCGACGTGGTGAGGTCGACCCAGCCGCCTGCCCGACCCCACTCGATGGCCTCGGCAAAGAGCCAGGGGTTGCGGTTGCAGTGGGTGGGGTAGAGCTGGCGTTGCGGGATGTCGGTGCCGTCCCGCAACGCCCGCAGGGGCGCCAGCCCCCCCCCCGGCCATCCCCCAGGTGAAAGAAGCTGACGCCACTTTTGCCCGACAACAGCCCGGCCACCCGCGCCTCGCTCGCCAGGCGCGCCAGCTCGTCGTGGGTGGGGGCGCTGGACCTGTGATCGCTGATGGCCACCTCCCCCACCCCCAGCACTTCGGGGATCAGCATGATGTCCGACTCCACCGTGCCGGTGAGGGTCTTGACCGGCAGGTGGTAGGAGCCGGTGTACATGAAGGCGCTCACCCCGGCGGCGCGAAACTCGCGCACCTTCCCCAGCACCTGGGCCGGGCTGCGGGTCAGGCTGTCGGTGCCGAGGGCCGCCACGAGCGTGGTAACCCCCGCCGCCAGAGCTTCCCTTGCCGAGAGCTCCGGCGTGCGAAAGCCGAAGCCTCCCTCGCCGCCGCCTCCCGTGATATGGGCGAGCGGGTCTACCAGTCCGGGCACCAGATAGCGGCCGCCAGCGTCCACCCGCGTCAGTGGCCAGTCGACCGGAACCGTCAGTCCCTTGCCCATCCAGGCGATGCGGCCATCCGCCACCAGCAGATCCTGCTGGCCGAGCGGGGCCGGACTATGGATCTGCGCACCCTCGATCAGGGTCAACATGGGGTCTCTCCTTGCTGCATGAAAAAGGAGGGAGCAGGCTCCCTCCGACTGTTACCCATCAACCGCCATAGATATCGTACTTGAAGTACTTCCGGTTGATCTCCTGATACTTGCCGTTGGCGCGCAGGGCCTTGATGGCGTCGTTCAGCCTGGCCCTGAGATCCGGATCCCCCTTGCGCACCGCGATCCCCATGCCGTCGCCAAACCATTGACGGTCGGTCAGGGCCGGCCCCACATAGTCGAACTTGTCGCCCCCTTCCTTGCCAAGCAACCCCTGTTCGATGGCCGAGGCGTCGGCCAGCAGGGCCAACACCCGTCCCGCCTTCAGATCGAGGTAGGCTTCATCGGCACTGCCGTAACGCACTATGGTGACGCTGGAGCCGAAGTTGTCGGTCAGGTACTTGTCGTGGGTGGTGGCCCGCTGCACGCCGATGCGCTTGCCCGCCATCCCTTCCGGCGTCAGCGTCAGTTCGGTGCCCCTGGCCGCCACGAAGCGGTTGGGAATGTGTGCATATTTCTCGGTGAAGTCGACCTTCTTGCGCCGCTCGTCGGTGATCGACATGGCAGCGATGATGGCGTCGTACTTGCGCGACAGCAGGGCCGGGATCATGCCGTCCCAATCCTGGGCCACCAGTTCGCACCTGACGGCCATCTGCTGGCACAGGGCGTTGGCAAGATCGATGTCAAATCCCTTGATCTCTCCGGACGCATCGGTCCATGAGAAGGGTGGATAGGCCCCCTCCACGCCAAAGCGTACCGTCTTCCACTCCTTGGCGGTGACGGGGGTGGCGAGCAGACAGGCAGCAACAAGCTTGTCCATCTTAAATGCGAACCTGATTATCCATGACCCTCAGCCAGCTTCAAGAGCCGATATGGCATCGGAGGGCTTGCCACGACTGCATGCCCCAATTCAACCAACATGCTCTTGAGGTCAAAACGATGATTAAACCGGAAGCAGTATTCCGCAAGATGCCTTGGTAAATGCTT
>NZ_JALIHH010000052.1:0-16877 GCF_022869435.1 Aeromonas sp. LsrichE-8G | reverse complement strand
TGACGGTATAACCTGGCCAGAAGGAGGCAATATCAATATGATGCACGGCGACAGCAGGGTGATGGTGGTGGTGTGTTTGGAGACAGCCAGTTTACCAGCACCCTGTCTGTCAACTTCCACTTCCCCAAGATCCCGCGAAGAACCTTATTTTGGGCTGTTGGATCACAGTCAACACACGCGCCTCGGCGCGCCCATCCCGAGCCGATGCGGCAATGCGGGGTCATGACCTACCGTCAGGGTGCAAGAGGGGCCAGGAAAGCAGGAACAGGGTGCCGCCCCGCCCGCCGGATTGGCAGACCGCACTGCCGCCGTGGGCCTCGACAATGGCCTTTACCACCGCCAGCCCGAGCCCGCTGCCGCCACTCTTGCGCGAGCGTGACGGATCCCCTCGGCGAAACGCCTCGAAGATATAGGCGGCGACCTCCTCGCTGATACCAGGCCCCTCATCCTCCACGCTCAGGATGCACTGGACGCCCGAACGATACAGGCGCACGGTCAGCATGCCCGGCACCGCGTGCTTCTGGGCATTTTCCAGCAGCGCCATCAGAGCCTGACGGATGCGAAGTGCATCGCAACAGACACAAAGCTCGGCATCGAGCTCCCGCTTGAGAGTGAAACCGTTCGCGGCAAGAGGGGTGGCAAACGCCTCGAGCACCACGGCAAGCTCGTCGGCCAGCCTGATCTCCTCTCGTTGCAGCTCCAGGTGGCCGCTGTCGTTGAGACTGAGCACCCGCAAATCTTCGATCAGGTGGGTCAATCCCTCCACCTGACGCAGCAAGCCTTCAAAGAGCGCACGCTCTGGCGGAAATACCCCTTCGGCCAGCCCCTGCAAGCGGCCACGCAAGATGGTCACCGGGGTGCGCAACTCGTGGGCGATGGCGGCATTCCAGAACTCCCGCTCGCGGGTCATGCTCTGCAGTCGCTCGGCCATGGTGTTGAAGTCCCGCACCAGTTGCGCCGTCTCCCCGATCGCCTGCTCATCCAGCGGCACGCGCGCATCGAGTTTGCCCTCTGCCACCTCTCGCAGGCTGTTTGCCACCGAGTTGAGGGGAGTCAGGATGCGCCGAGAGAGGCGCACCGCCACGTACAGCGCCATCCCCAATGCAATGAGAATGGTCGAGCCAATCCAGATCATCTCGACCCTGGAGGGCACCCAGCTCTCGGAGATGCTGCCAGGTACATAGGTCACGGCAATGGCGTAGAACACATAGGTGCCGATCACCGCGAGGCAGATGATGCCGAGCGCCATCAGCCCCAGGGAGCGGATGATCTGCCTGCGCAGGCCGGGTGCCGATGTCACGCATCGCCCCCGAAGCGATAGCCGACGCCCCAGACACTGGCGGGCACCCCCTGGATGCCCTGTGCCTCCAGCTTCTTGCGCAGCTTGCTGATGTGGCTGTCCACCGTGCGCTCCTGGGTATCCCCCTCCGGCAGGCAGTGGGTCAGCAGTTCGGCGCGGCTGAACACCCGCTTGGGAGCCCGCATCAGGGAGGCGAGCAACTTGAATTCGGTCAGGGTCAGATCCAGCACCTGCTGCCCTTCATCGCGGCAAATGCTGGCCTCGTGGCTCTCCAGATCGATCTGGAAGGGGCCGACCCGCAGTACCCGGGCCGTGGTCTGTTTCGCAGCCTGGCTGCGTCTGAGCACCGCCTGTACCCGGGCCACCACTTCGGCCGGGTTGAAGGGTTTGACCACATAGTCATCCGCCCCCATGCGCAGCCCCATCAGCTTGTCGAGGTCCTGATCCAGGGCAGTCAACATGATCACCGGCGTGTCGCCACGGGCCCGGATTTCGCTGAGCACCTGCCAGCCATCGAGCTGCGGCATCTGCACATCCAGCAACAGGAGATCGGGTTTGCATGTCTGGTGCATGGCCAGGGCTTCGCGGCCATCGGCGGCATGCAGGGTGCGCAATCCGTGACGTTGCAGGTAAGCGGCGAGGATGTCGGCTATCTCGGCTTCATCCTCTGCAATCAGTACCAGTGACTGGGCCGCCGGGTTGGCGGAAGCAGGAAGATACGACATGGTCGGACTCGAAAATGGGGGGCTTGAACTTTATCACCGCCTCCATGGATTCTCCACAAAGCCTCGAATCATTCGCAATAGCCCCTCGCCATAATGCCCGTTCGATGTGCTCTCGCGGCAGCACCATGCCCGGGAGGCGGTTTAACGAGGTGAATATGATGTTTGTCAAACAGCGGTATGCGGGCGCCCTGCTCGCCGTCATTGCCGTATTCGGGTTGGCAGGTTGCGATGGGACGACGCAAGCGCAAGATGCGCCGACCCGTCCTCAGGTGTCGGTGATGACGCTGGCAGGTCAGGACCTGGTCATCAGCGAGGATCTGCCCGCCCGGGTGGCCGCGGTGCGAAGCGCCGAAATTCGGGCCCAGATTAGCGGCATCGTGCAGCGCCGCCTGTTCGAGCAGGGCGCCGAAATCGGCGCAGGCACCGTGCTGTTCCAGATAAATCCGGCCCCCTTCAAGGCGGATGTCGACAGCGCCGCCGCAGCATTGCAGCGCGCGGAGGCCGTGCTGGCCCGCGCCCGTATCCAGATTGACCGTCTGGTGCCGCTGCTGCGCACCGAGGCCATCAGCCGCCAGACCTATGACGATGCGGTCTCCCAGCGTGATCAGGCGGCCGCCGACGTGGCTCAGGCCAGGGCGACCCTGGCCCGGCACCAGCTGAACCTGCAATTTGCCAGCGTGGAAGCCCCCATCGCCGGGCGCATCGATCAGGCGCTGGTGAGTGAAGGGGCTCTGGTGTCCCCCACCGACGCCACCCCCATGGCCAGGATCCAGCAGATCGATCAGGTCTACGTCGATGTCCGTCAACCGGCCTCTGTGCTCGACACCCTGCGCCAGCAGGCTGGCTCGACGGCACCGGAACTGGCGGTGGACATCCTCGGCAGCGACGGCAAGCCGCTCGGCATGCAGGGGCACATCCTCTTCTCCGGCATCGAGGTGGATGCCGGTACCGGTGACGTACTGCTGCGGGTACTGGTGGACAACCCGGAGCGGCGGCACTTGCCTGGCCTCTACGTACAGGCGCGCATTCCCCGTGCCCGCTATGCCAACGCCCTGAGCGTGCCTCAGCAGGCGGTGGTGCGCACATCGGGCCAGACCAGCGTGTGGGTGGTGGATGGCCAGGGGCAGGCACAACTGGTTCCGGTCAACACCGCTGAACTGGTGAATAGCCAGTACCGCATCACGTCCGGGCTCAACGCCGGACAGCGGGTGGTGATCGAGGGGATCGACCGCCTGACCCCGGGGACGCAAGTCATTGCCCATCCCTGGCAATCCCCCGCAGTCAGCCAGCAGGCTGACGCCGGTAACCGTTGAATCGGAGACATTTCATGCCGCAGTTTTTCATTCATCGCCCGGTGTTTGCCTGGGTGCTCGCCCTCTTCATCGTGCTGGCGGGGGTCATCGCCATCCCCAAGCTGCCCATCTCCCGCTATCCCTCGGTGGCGCCGGTGTCGGTGACCCTCTATGCCACCTATCCGGGCGCCACGCCGCAGACCCTGAACGATGCGGTGGTGAGCCTGATCGAGCGCGAGCTGTCGGGGGTGAAGAACCTGCTCTACTTCGAGTCGTCGGTAGATGCCTCCGGCAGCGCGCAGATCACCGCCACCTTCAAGCCGGGCACCGATCCGGAGCTGGCCCAGATGGACGTGCAAAACCGCATCAAGGCGGTCGAGCCTCGCTTGCCACAGGCGGTGCGGCAAACCGGCCTGCAGGTGGAGTCCGCCTCGTCCGGCTTTCTGATGATGGTCGGCATGACTTCACCGGATGGCCGCTTCGATGAGGTCGCGCTGAACGACTACATGGCCCGCAATATCGTGCAGGAGCTGCGCCGCATCGACGGCGTGGGGCGAGTGCAGCTGTTCGGCGCCGAGCAGGCCATGCGCATCTGGGTGGATCCGGGCAAGCTCGCCGCCTACGGGTTGACCATCAGCGAGGTGGCGCAGGCCATCGAGCAGCAGAACGTGCAGATTGCACCGGGGCGCCTCGGCGACGAACCCGCCCTGCCTGGCCAGCGACTGACGGTTCCCCTCACGGTACAGGGGCAGCTGACCACTCCCGAGGCGTTCGCCGCCATCGTACTGCGGGCAGGTGCCGATGGCGCCAAGCTGGTGCTGGGTGACGTGGCCCGGGTCGAGCTGGGGGCGCAATCCTACGCCTTTTCCAACCGCGAGAACGGGGTGGCTGCCACCAGCGCCGCCATCCAGCTCTCCCCCGGCGCCAACGCCGTGCGCACCGCCGATGCGGTACGCACTCGTCTTGCCCAGCTTGCCCCCACCCTGCCGGCGGGCATGGCCTATTCGATCCCGTTCGACTCGGCCCCCTTCGTCAAGGTCTCCATCGACAAGGTGATCCACACCCTGCTGGAAGCCATGGTGCTGGTGTTCCTGGTGATGTTTCTCTTCCTGCAGAACCTGCGCTACACCCTGATCCCGGCCATCGTCGCCCCCATCGCCCTGCTTGGCACCTTCGCGGTGATGCTACTGGCCGGCTTTTCCATCAACTCCCTGACCATGTTCGGCATGGTGCTGGCCATCGGCATCATCGTCGACGACGCCATCGTGGTGGTGGAGAACGTCGAGCGCCTGATGGCCACCCAGGGGCTATCGCCCAGGGAGGCGACATCGCGGGCCATGAAGGAGATCACCGGGGCGGTGATCGGCATCACCCTGGTGCTCACGGCGGTGTTCATCCCCATGGCGTTCGGCAGCGGCTCCGTGGGGGTCATCTACCAGCAGTTCACCCTGTCGATGGCGGTGTCGATCCTGATTTCCGCCTTCCTCGCCCTGACCCTGACGCCAGCGCTCTGCGCCACCCTGCTGCGTCCGGTCAGCCCGAGTCACCATGAGAAGCGCGGTTTCTTCGGCGCCTTCAACCGGGGCGTCGAGCGGCTCACCGCAGGCTACGACGTTCGGGTCACCCGGCTGGTCGGGCGCAGCGGACGCATGATGGCTACCTTCGCCGCCCTCTGCGCCGTGCTGGCCATCGCCGCCACCCAGTTGCCCTCCTCTTTCCTGCCGGACGAGGATCAGGGCTACTTCATGACCTCCATCCAGCTGCCGACCGGCGCCACCAGCGAGCGCACCCTGGCCGTCATCAAGGAGTTCGAGGCCCATGTGGCCTCTCGCGAGGCGCTCGACACCAATCTGGTGGTGCAAGGCTTCAGCTTCTCCGGCGCCGGCCCCAATGCGGCCATGGCCTTCACCATGCTCAAAGAGTGGGACCTGCGTCATGGTGCCACGGCTGCCGAAGAGGCTGAGCTGGCACAGGCCGCCATGGCCAACAGCAAGGAAGGCACCGTGATGAGCCTGCTGCCGCCCGCCATCGACGAACTGGGCACCTCTTCGGGTTTCACGCTCTTCCTGCAAGACAGGGCCAACCAGGGGGAGGCCGCGCTGCTGGCCGCCCAGGCGCAACTGCTGGCACTGGCGGCCCAAAGCGAAGTGGTGAGCGATGTCTATCTCGACAGCCTGCCCCCCGGCGAGAGCATTCACCTCGAGATCAACCGGCAGAAGGCCGAGGCCATGGGACTCTCGTTCACCAGCGTGAGCAGCACCCTGTCGGCGGCGATGGGATCGCTCTACATCAACGACTTTCCCAACGGCGGGCACATGCAGCAGGTCATCCTGCAGGCCGACGCGTCGGCGCGCATGCAGCTCGATGACGTACTCGGCGTGCGGGTGCGCAATGCCAGCGGCGGCATGGTGCCCCTGCGGGAGGTGGTGACGCCGACCTGGCGCCAGTCGCCGCAACAGATGATGCGCTGCGAGGGCTTCCCCGCCGTGCGTCTCTTCGGGAGTGCCGCCCCCGGGGTGTCCAGTGGCGCCGCGATGGCGGAAATGGATCGCCTGGTGGCGCAATTGCCGCCAGGCTTCGCCCTGGCCTGGACGGGACAGTCGCTGCAGGAGCGCCAGTCGGCGGCCGAGGCCCCCCTGCTGATGCTGCTGTCGGCGCTGGTGGTCTTCCTGGTGCTGGCCGCGCTCTACGAGAGCTGGTCCATTCCGCTCTCCGTGATGCTGGTGGTCCCCCTGGGCCTGCTCGGCGCCGTGGCGGCGGTGATGCTGCGCGGCATGCCCAACGACGTCTTCTTCAAGGTGGGCATGATCACCATCATCGGCCTGTCGGCCAAGAACGCCATCCTCATCGTGGAGTTTGCCCGCCAGTTGCATGGCGAAGGGCGCTCGCTGCTTGACGCTGCGGTGACCGCCGCACGCCTGCGTCTGCGCCCCATCCTGATGACATCACTCGCCTTCACCCTCGGTGTGGTGCCGCTGATGCTTGCCAGCGGTGCCAGCGCGGAGACCCAGCATGCCATCGGCACCGGCGTGTTCGGCGGCATGATCAGCGGCACCCTGCTGGCCATCTTCTTCGTGCCGGTCTTTTTTGTCTTCGTCATCGGCACCCAGGCGCGCATTCAGGCCTGGAGGGCCAGACGAGCCACGTAGCGGAGAGCGTCATGATGTTGCCCCCTGATGTCTGGCGCTCGGCAATGCCGGCAGGGGGCTGCAGGGAGTGGCTCTCAGCCCTCACTTCCAGTGTCATCACGGGCGCTGTGGTGGCGGCCAAGGTGAGAAGGCATGGGCTGGCAGGAGAGCACGGGAGGCGGGATTATCGTCACTGGCGGCAGCAATCTAACGGCCCAGACAATGACAGCGTTCAGACAACAGAGGCCATCGAGACCGTGAAAGAGACAGGCTCGGCGTTCGAGCCAGACATCCACCGGACTGACGGGCAGCCTGGCCGTGCTCGTCCGCATCTTGTTGGCCACCATTGAAGGAACTGACGGGTGGGAGAGCCCCGCTCAGGTTGTCACTCAATGGCACCTGCATGTAGCACGCGAATACGAAAAAGCCCAACTGAATAAATCAGTTGGGCTATATAGATGGCGGAGGAGGTGCCCGCCGTAATTAAGTCCAATCAACTCCACACCAATCCAGCAAGCCATTTACTATCAGTATATTAGAAACAAACACAGTCCAATCCATCCCAATCACATATTACCACTGCGCATGCTTGGTGGCATACTGAGTGGCATATTCAATTCTCAAGGAGGTTACCTGATGGCAATCCTCACCGATACCAAAGCCCGCAACATCAAGCCTGAAGATAAGCCCCTTGCTCATGGTGGCGTCACCGGGTTGACGCTACACCCCTCTACCATCAAGGGCAGAGGAAAGTGGGTGTTCCGCTATGTCAGCCCACTGACGAAGAAACGACGTAACGCTGGCCTCGGGACTTACCCCGAGATCTCTATCGCTGACGCTGCTCGAGACGCCCAGGCAATGCGGGAACAGCTGGCGAATAATCTGGACCCACTAGAGATCCGGCTGCAGGAGCAGAACAAGCCGAAGATCCCGACGTTGGAAGCATCCGCCAGACTCGTCTACGAAAGCTTGTTACCTGGTTGGAAGAACCCAAAACACGGCAAGCAATGGATCACCACATTGGAACAGTATGCCTTTCCTGCAATTGGCACTATCTCCATTGATACCATCACCCCAGCTCATATCGCTTCCGTTTTGCAACCGATATGGCTGACGATCCCGGAAACGGCAAGCCGTGTTAAACAGAGGCTACACGCAGTCATGGCTTGGGCATGGGCCCATGGCTATACCTCTGCAAACCCAGTGGATGTGGTAAGCCACCTATTACCGGCTCAACCCAGCAAATCTGTGCGTGTAGAACACCAGCCTGCAATGCCTTGGCGTGATATCCCTGCATTTGTGCAAAAACATCTGAGAACAACGCAACAGTACGATGTAACCCGCTCCATGCTGGAGTTCTTGATCCTGGCTGCTTGCCGTTCAGGTGAAGTCAGAGCCATGAAGTGGTCAGAAGTCGATTTGGAGGCAAGGGTCTGGACTTTGCCTGCCGAGCGTATGAAAGCCAAACAACAACATCGTGTTCCGTTATCTCTTCGTGCCGTCGAAATCCTGAAAGGGTTAAGGGGATTACATGACGAGTTGGTATTCCCATCCCCCAGAGACCAAGTACCGCTCTCAGACACAGTGTTGACGATGTTTCTGAGAAGAGCCAAAGCAGGGAGTTGCACACCTGGCCGAATGGCCACTGCTCATGGCTTTCGTTCTAGCTTTCGAGACTGGTGCAGCGAGCAGGGCTATGCGCGGGATCTCGCTGAACGAGCATTAGCTCACACAGTGCAGAACAAGGTAGAAGCCGCCTACCACCGCACGGACTTGCTGGATCAGCGGCGTCCAATGATGGATGCGTGGGCTGAGTTTGTATCCGGTAATTCACCAACTGAATAAGAAGGAAGCGGCCCACCAAGGCCGCTTCCTTCTATGTTCTTTTTTTTAGCTTTTCTTAGCCGTTGATGACATCTTGCCAAACCAGTGCTCAGAGAGTTTCTGCGCTTGTTTGACTTCCGGCTTGGTCATCGCGGCCTCGAGTTCATCACGGGCCCGTACAGCCTCAGGCATTCCTTCTGTCGCCGCCAGTGACAGCCAAGCATAAGCATGCACCCGGTTACGAGGTGCCCCCAAGCCTTCCTCACGCAATGTCCCCATTCGGTATTGGGCTTGGCGGTCGCCCTGCTGGGCCGCTAGGCGATACTGCTTGAGAGCAAGCGCGTAATCCTCTTTTCCCCCTTGTCCCAGACGCAGCATTTCACCGTAGGTGTACTGGGCGAGAATGTGTCCTTGTTGGGCGGCCTTGGCATAACTGGCTCTGGCCTGCGCCAGTTCACCTTATTTATGCTGTAAATCCACCAGCTCGAACAACGCCTTGGGTACGCCACCGTCAGCAGCCTTCCCTAACCTATCAAAGCAAAATTAAGGCCCACACAAAGTGGCAAACGCTGGTTGCTGCATCTGACACCTGGTAGCCCACATGCCCGCACCGTCACCTTACAAGTGCGTTGGTCTGGGGTTCAGTGGCAACTGCTCACCATCAGCAATGCTGACGACTGGCGCACCATGAGCCAACCGGTGGATGAGATCTGCGTTGATCCCAAGCGCAGGTGTTTCTGGCATTGCCAGGCAGGGCCGGTCCCGTTCACCGAGCAGCCCAGGGTACTGGCCAGCTTTCTGGCTGACCTGCAACGCATTTGTATTCATCGCGGTTTTACCGTGGAGAGTGACCCCTTACCCCATCAGGAAGGTGCCGATGACCAGAACACTGCTCGCCCTTGAGCTGGAGGGGGTTCACGACAACGGGGGGCAGACCCAGGTGGTGCTGGACTACGGTCTACGGGTCGATGGCTACGCCCTCTATCTGCGCTATCAGACCGAACGGGGTGACGCACTGGCCGAATGGCTGTGCGATCACCCGGAACGGGAGTGGCTTTATGGCATCGGCAACCTGCTGGCCACCAGTTACCAGATCCCGTTGCACGACCTGACACAGCAAAGGCTGCGCTCTGCCAATCACTGACCCACTCATCGCAATCACCACCCCCCTTATCGCAAAACACACCCCACCGGCCAGTGGGGCGAACGCTTTTGGAGAATGAATCATGTTGCATCACAAACTCAGTGCTGGGGAGCAACCCGGCACTTATCGGGTGACCGACTTAGTCACCGACGACGACTTGCTCACCATCGCCCAGGCACTGGCCCGCCAGAAGCTCGCCAAAGGCGTGGCCCTCACCGACAAGCATCTGGCCCACCACGCGCTACAAGGGCTGCTGCAAACGCGGGATCGCGAAGTGTTCGCCGCACTGTTCCTCGATAACCAGCACCGGATCCTGGCCTACGAGGAGCTGTTTCTCGGCACCCTCTCCGCTGCGACCGTCTACCCCCGCGACGTGGTCAAGCGGGCGCTGCACCACAATGCCGCCGCGCTGATGCTGGTCCACAACCATCCCTCAGGTTACCCAGAACCCAGCCGTGCAGATATCGAGATCACTCAGCGACTGCAAAGCGCCCTAGCGCTGGTCGATATCCGCACGCTGGATCATCTGGTGGTGGGGGCGGAGGGCGTGGTGTCACTGGCAGAGCGTGGACATTTGTAACAGTTGCGCCGATCAGGCCGTCCTTTTCGGGAGTAATGAGCATGGTCTGCGATGACCTGTGCAAGGACCCACCCTCATTTGGAGTAAAAACATGAGCACGATAGGCAGTTGGGGATTACACACCCAGGTTCAGCCCCGTTTTGGCGCACGAGCCATTGTCGAACGAAGCGGAGTCTCCCTGCTCTGGGATCGCAGCGGCGTCTATGGCGAGGCCGACGAGCAGTGGCTCACCGACATCGACACCGTTTTACCGGGGTTTATTGAGCGTCTTAGCAAACTATTTCAACAAGGGGAACTGCTGAGCGACCAAGATAAATTGGTAACATTGAGGCAAGGGGAATGGGTCTGCCTGGCCAATCCAAGGGCCAGCTATGGCTACCTCTATCTGGATGTCTACCGGCAAGAAAGCGGCAATGTTCCAGCCACAGAGGCATAAAGTCGACACAAAGGGTGAGCCACAGACTCACCCTTTGCCCAAAACTTCTTTTTTTGGCTCTCTACTGAACCCCTAATGCCTTGTAAACGGCATCAATCAGATCAAACTGACCGTTACCTGATTTTGCCGGTGCTAGCCTTCCTTGGTAGACTTTGCCACCCATTCATCGAACACAAAGCCTCTAATGAAGCTGCTCAACACTTACGACGACAAAGACGAAGCCGAAATTGCATTAACCAAGATCACGGGTGAAAAACGCTTGGCCAGTGAACGTGATAGCACAGTTGTGATCTATAACCTGTTCGGCCAGCCCACTTGGGGTAACTTTCATCGGCTCGGCATGTTCGATTTGCCTGAGCTGCAGAGCATGTTAGAACAACGAAAAGCAGGGCAGCCAATTGATACCGCCCGCCATCGTGAAATTCTCTCCATGCTGCGTTATGCCGCCAGATCTTTCGAGCTCACCATCCCCGAGCATTGGTTATAAAAAGGCCGGTTTCCCGGCCTTTTGTTTTTTTACTCTTCAAATTCAGCATTGCCAAACTTGAGCATACTGCAATTCTCTTTGATGGCTCGCTGCAAGTTGGCATCAAACCCTTTCCCTGAACGGGCGTTAATCTCAATTGAGATCTCCACATCCACTCCCAATTGGCTGGTGAAGTTTTGCACAACCTCATCCATCAGCGTGGCAAAATCCATCTTGGCCTTGATGGGGTCAATCCTGACCGAGCCATAGAACCGAGTTTTCTCGGCGATTGGAGGCGTAGGCAATGGACACAAGCCGTCTCCACCAGCTCCTTTTTCCCCATCAGTCCCTGTTGATTTTTTGGTGTCGTTATCGCCGTCTTTTATAGAGGGCTTATCGATTTCCTTTTGTTCTTCTGTCTTACTTTTCTCTTTGTCCAGCTTGTCTTGATAACGTAGGGCTGCCTCGCGGCTTATCAGCAGGCTGTGCTCATCGATAAACACGGTGGCCGCTTTGCCAAAAGCAAAGCCCTCAAAACGATCTTCACGCTGGCTAGAGGCAAAGGCGAAATAGTCAGAGCCCTGGATAGCGGCTTCGATGCAGTGGCGCAATACCGAATCATTGACCAAGCGCGGCATATAAAGATACTGGCAAGCATCCTGCCACACCTTCAATGCGCTGACCGATTCAGCGCCTTTGCTGAAATAGTATTTATCCAACAAGTTGCGCAAATGAACGGGTGACCACTCTTTGATCAGCCACTCCTCTTCAACCAATCGGTTCTCGATCTCCTGGATCAATTTGGGCGCGCCTGAAGCGATCTGGGCTACCTCCCACTCCAGCATTTGGCCGGGTTCCTGCAACGGGGCCAGCAACCACTTGTAGGTATCACGGATCAAGCTATCAAACTGCTTTTTCGCACCATCACGGTTGGCTTTAGCCTGGGTCAGATGAGCCAGATCCTGATTGAGCACGCCGTTTTCAATATCGGTGACAATGGAGTGCCAAGCCAGATAGGTTCTGCCCTGATCTTTCAAGCGACTCAGGCTGTCATAATCCGCAGCCAAAAAGAGCAGGCGGTTTTGCTTCACCCGAGGTTGCTCACCACGCTTGAGCAAGATGGCTTCTGCTGCTTTGAAAGCCTGATTGGTGCTACTGCTGCGGCTGTATGCCGACAACCCCTGAGGCTCCAGCACCACTAACCGTGGTCCACTGCCATATTCATCCGGCACATCGCCAGCAGGGGTAAAGACATGGATGCCAGCAAAGCCGTGCTGAGCACCAAAGCAGCCCGTCACCGACTTTTTCAACAGGGGGAGCAAATCCTCACGTTCGCTGACATTGCTCTTACGCGTTTCCATCTCCCGCCGCAGGTTTGGCTTGGTATCGAGCCACAGCCGCTCTTTATCGCCATAGAGATAGGTCAGGCGGTCTCGCAAGCGGGTCAACACATCCTTGAACGTGCCAACCGTTTGACCGGGAGAGCAGGCTCCGAGCAAGATCCGCTCCACTTCCAAACCACGGTGCATCTGATCACTGGAACTCGGCGCACTGCCCAAAAACAGCGTGCGCATCACTCGGCGGGCAGCATGATATTGCCCAAAACGGGTGTCATTTTTATCAAGATCGGCGGCTTCCGAGCGAACACCATCCACCTCTTTTTCGATGACCGGCTCCCACCCTTGCGGCAGATAATGGATGCTCTTGCCGCGCACATTGCTGTCATCAAGGGGCAGCGAACCCGGCATGATCAACGCATCGCGATTATCCGCTACCCACAAACGGTGGATCACGATGGCCATATACTGCAACACACCACGGGTACGCTGGAATTTGTCCAGGGTTGACCAGTCCTCATAAAGACGGTCGAAGACTTCCGGGTGGATGGGATATGACTTGCACAACCGATCGTAGTAATGGCCTGACTGCGTTTCGTTCGGAAAATCCGGTGCATGTTGGCGATAGAAATCTGCGTATTGTTGCGCAATGCCTTGCACCTGAGCTGGATCACCGGCTGATTCAAACAGGCGGCGGCGCACAATTTCAAACGCCTCTTCGGTTGCAACCGGCTTCCAGACCGATTCAACACGAGCAAAATACTTCTCAAGGGAATCAAGCGCCTTCTGCCCCATCGTGCCGCCGACTTCCAGTGCGGATTCTGGCAAAGAGGCCAACAGCATGGCGTTGGGTACAGCCTTCATCGCCTCGGTCAACGCCTGAATAAAGGTGATATTGGAGTCAAAGGTACCGGCATTAAACTGCTTGCCCACCTCCAACTGGCGCAAGAACGCCACCAGCTCATCCATCAAGACGACGCAAGGAGCAGCCTTGGTCAGTAACGCAACCAGCAACTCCTTACCCGGTGAAGTACCATCCCGATCACTGTCAGCAACCAGCTCATAACCCTCGTCGCCCAACAGTTGCCAAGCCAACTCACCCCACAGGGTATTGGCCCGCACTGCACCATGCTGGCGCGGCTGACTCACCGACAAGTTGATGCCATCGATCACCGCGACTCTCGCGAGCGGCAATTGATCGATCCCGGCCGCATCCAGGATCGGCGGGATGCCCTGCAAACGATCCGTGGTCACGTTGCGTGATGCCAGATGATAAACGGCCAACATGGTGTGGGTCTTACCACCACCAAATGCCGTTTGGAGCTGAATAACCGGATCGCCTCCCTTGCCAGCCAACCGCTCGGCAACGGAGCCTAACAGCAGCCGCATCCCTTCGGTGATAAAGGTACGCGCAAAGAACTGCTCGGCATCTTGATACTCCAGCGGGGCCTTGCCGTTAGCCACCTGGGTAATATCTGCGGCAAACTCGGACTGTTTAAACGTGCCTTCCAGCACATCACGATGGGGGCGCGCAATCTCGCGCCAGGGTTTCAGACTCATTGTTAAGCCTCGTGCAATAAACGTTGAAGCCCTGTAATCAGAGCCTTAAAACTTGTTGAGCGATGGGCCTCATCCAGACGAAGGTAAGGGGCGATGCTTCTGGATCCGCTCAACTTCTGGTATGTGTTTTTTGTGATTTTTTTCAGTTCTTCAGCCGCGTTGACTAAGCGATCAGGATCACGAAATTTCTGGTTTCCTTGTAACTTGGCTAACCCTGCCAAATTCAATCCTTGTTCAACTGCTACTAGATCACCCAGATAAAAACTTTCCAGTTCACGACAGGCGATTCGGATCAAGGCGTTCGGTCGACCTGCCTGTTCGCACAAAGTGAATAATTGTGCTTTGATATCCACGCAATTACCCGAGTCTTGATCGCGCATCACAACAAACAGTGCATCCCCCTGCCAACCTCGCAAACGCATCACCAGTCTCTTATGGAGATCCTGTTTTCCTTCAAAAACGACAAAGCGAAACTGAATATCAGGAAATAAACGAGGGATCACTCCCTCCAGCATGGCCCTAGCGGATGGCTCCTCCAAGCAAAAAACCACTGTCGTCATTGAGGGTCTACTCCCTCAAAGAAGCCATGTTTCCACAGATAACCTAATTGATCGCCTTCAGCCATATAGGCAGCCACCTGCTTATTATCTCTGGCTCTGACAATCTCGGTTGCCCCTTGTTTTTTTACCAGCCAATAAACAGAGTCCAGCTCGACTGCATTAAGAAAATCAGGGGAATGGGTAGAGACGAACACCTGGCCACCGCGCTGGGCATAGGCGCTGAACTCTTCGGCCAGTTCCCACAACAACCCCGGATAAAGTTGATTTTCAGGCTCTTCAACACACAGCAGAGGATGGGGAACTGGATCATAAAGCAGCACCAGATAGGCAAACATCTTGATCGTGCCATCCGACACATACCGCGCCAGAAAAGGGTCCTCAAAGGCACCATCCTGGAAGCGTAATAGCACGCGCCCCTCTTCTGTCGTTTTAGCATCGACCTTGGTAATGCCAGGAACTCTATGTGTCAGCTTGTCCAGAATGGCGGAAAAAACCTCCGGGTATCGGCTATGTAAATGCTGCGTCACCAGAGAAAGGTTATCCCCTTCACGAGAGAGGTGTTCAGCATAACCGGCCTCTTGTTCAGGACGAGCCCGATTGATATGGAAATCAGAGATATGCCAATTTTCGATCAGGGTACCGAGCGTGACGACAGCCGGGAACTGGGCAAATTGTGCCAACCCTTTAATCGCCAAAATGTCCGGCGACTTCAATCGCTGCTCCTCTCTCACCAACTGATTAACATCTTTGACTTTCTCGATTTCGTTGGTGACAGCCATACCCGCACCGCGAGAAAAATCCAGAAAATGCCATGGCTGTCCACCGCTACCGCGTCGGTACTTCAAAATTTCGCGCTCGACTATCGGGCGGCCGTTGTCTTCACCAATCTCAAGAAAATAGGTCACCAGCGGGGCTGTATCATGCTCACGAAATTTCAGCTCAATCTCGATATTGCCTTCTGCCCCGCGGCTTTTTACCTCCTGAAAGCCCCGGCTTCCCCCGGCTTTCACCAAGGCAGTATGCAAATTGCTCGACAGGGCTTCACGCAGAAAATCAAATACCCCAAACAGGGTTGATTTTCCGGTTCCGTTTGCCCCCACCAACACACAAAACTTGGGGATCCCCTCCATCTGTGTGTTACGGAAGCTTTTGAAGTTCTTTAAGCTGATCGACTCAATATGCATACGGCTGTCCTGTGTTCATGTTGTTGGCGAAAGCCAATCAGAAATCAAATCCTTGTTGGTCGCCAACCTGACCGCTTTCGGCCATAGCGCCTTGCATCGCTTCCCATGCCATGACCAACTCGTTATAGGCACGGGCATCGCTGGCCCAACCTTTACGTTCGCAAAGGGTATAGAGGCGATAGGCCAAGGAGCGGATGGCGTCGCTCTTGCTTGGCATCAATGCCAGCATGGCCCCGGCAGCGCTGGCGCCTTGGCTATTTAACAGGCGAATCAGTTGATGCAACCCCTCCCACACCGGGGTGCGGCTGTCGCGCTCAGGCGTCCAGTCGCTCGGCAGTTCTGCCCATTTGAGCAGACGCAGGTCCCCTTGTCCGGCCTCAACGACCCCGGCCTCGACCAGGCCCGCGACGCTGGTGCCCTTGGCGCGAGCCAACACATCGGCCTCGCCAAACTTGCCCACCCGCCAATCTTGCTGCTCAAACCAGTGCAGGCAGAACTGGGTGTCCTGATCGAAGTCATCTTCGGCCAGGAAGCGGTTGATCAGTTGCAGCGCTGTTTTGACGCTCATCTTGCTGCCATCGGCTTCCAACACGGCGGCGTATTTGCTGAAGATGCCCATGCCGGGGCCGATAATGGCCTGCGATAAATCCACCGGCGCGACGGCTGACTGGCTGTTGCCATGGGTATCGATGCCACCCTGAGTCATTTCATCCAAGGCATCTGGCAGCACGGCATTAAGTTCACGAATAAACTGACGACGGCTGATGGTGTCGGCGCTGCTCAGGCGCTTATTGCACACCAACACTACGCTGGAAGCTAGGGCATTAGCACCATTCCCTATTGCTCTCCCCTCTTTTTCCGTTCGTACGGGCCAAGTACCATGAATGGAGAAGCCAGCGTCGATCACTGCTTGCAAGAAGGTTTCCCAACCGGCGCTGGAGGTGCCGTCACTTTTGGTCTCTGACTGCTTAAAGGCGTAGTAGATGGTGACTGGGAATGCAGGGTGGGCCTGCTTTGCCAGTTGATGGATCGCCTTCCCCATACCATCCAGGAAGAAGGCCTCGGCGCCCTCTTTACTACCGTGACGATAGGGGGTAGCAACGAGTTCTTCTGCCTTGGGTACCGCCATAGTGGCATAGAGTCCGGAGAAAATCGGACGTAGGGATTTACGCAACCAAGCATAGAAAAAGTCCGATCATGTACAGGATCTTTAGCTACAACCAATTGAAATAGATAGAAAAAAGGCTTCGTTTGTGATCTGATTTAATCGCAAAAAAAAACCGACACGCCCGAAGCCATGACTATTATCAATGCAACCCAGTACCTCAAGCAACTTCTTAG